>JAMFSG010000252.1 GCA_026225155.1 Verrucomicrobiota bacterium | reverse complement strand
CTCGCGGTGCTGATTTATTTCGCGCTGCGCATCGTGCGCGGCACGCGCGGCTGGCCGGTGGTCATCGGATTTTTTGTGGTGCTGCTGGCGATTGTCGCGGCGACGACGATTCTCGATTTGAAAGTTTTGCGCTGGTTGCTCGGCAGCGCGTCGGTTTTTATCGTGTTCGGCGCGCTGGTGATTTTTCAACCAGAACTGCGCCGGATGCTCGCGGAACTCGGAAATTTGCCGCTGTTCGCTTCCACCAATGAACAACGCGAAAGCATCGAGGTCATCATCCAAACGTGCGTGCGGCTGGCGGACGTGCGCATTGGCGCGCTCATCGCGATCGAGCAATCCATCCAACTTCAGGAAGCGGTCGAGTCCGGCATCAAGGTGGATTGCGAAGTGACGGCGGAAATGTTGGAGACGATTTTTTTTCCGAACAACGCGATTCACGACGGCGGCGTGATTGTCAAAGGCGACCGCATCGCTTATGCCGCTTGTATTTTTCCGCTGACACAACGGTCGGATTTGAACAAGTCGCTTGGCACGCGCCATCGCGCGGCGATCGGTTTGAGCGAAGAAACGGACGCGATCATCGTAGTGGTTTCGGAAGAGACGGGAATGCTTTCTTACGCGCACAAAGGCCAGCTCGTGCGCGGCGTGACGCCGGAAGAATTGCGCGCGTTCCTGACTTCGATCATTTTGCAGCCGGCGAAAACGCATGGCGTTGTAAAATGGCTGCGCTCGCAGTTTCGCGAAAGAAATTATTCCGCCGGCCCGGCGGTCATCACCAAACACGAACTGCGCCCGACGGCGAAAAAATGAAAATTTCTCAACGCAAAATTAAAAATGGCGACGCCGTGAATTTTGCATTTTTAATTTTTAATTTTTAATTCAACCAATGCGCGACCTGTTCATCAAAGACTGGGGCTGGAAATTGTTTTCGCTATTTTTAGCGGTGGTGATCTGGTTGACCGTGCATGGTATTTTGGGACCGGAAACGGCTTCGCTGGCCGGACGAAGCACCACGCTTACTTACGAAAACCTGTCAGTGTCCATCGTTTCTTCGGCGGCGGACGTGAGTTTTTATCGCGCTGTGCCGTCCATCGTGAAAGTCACCGTCAGCGGCCCGCCGGAAATCATGGACCAACTGAAAGCCAGCCAGGTCCGCGCGGTGGTTGACCTCGCCAACCTCGCGGCGGGCAGCGGGCAGGTCAACATTCTCGCGCCGCCAAACGTCACGCTGCTCCGCGTTGAGCCGCAAACCGTCTCCGTGGTTTCGCCTTTGAAACATTGAAGGAAATTCAATTGCCACAAAAACGCACAAGAACGCGCAAAAAAGCATTTTGAGTTTTCTGCGCCTTTTTGCGGCTTAATTTATTTTCATCCGCTTCCATTCGTGGTTTTATTTTCAAAATGAGTTCACCAAAAAAGATTTTCGGAACTGATGGCGTTCGCGGAACTGCGAATGTCGAACCGGTCACGGCAGAAACCGCGCTGAAACTTGGACGCGCCGCCGCGCACGTTTTCAAAAATCTCGAACGCCAATCGCGCGGGCGCGGCAAACACAAAATCGTCATCGGCAAAGACACGCGGCTTTCCGGCTACATGCTCGAAAATGCGATTTCGTCCGGCATTCTTTCGATGGGCGTGGACGTGTTGTTCATCGGGCCGCTGCCGACGCCGGGCGTAGCCTACACGACGCGCAGTTTGCGCGCGGACGCAGGCTTGGTTATCACGGCATCACACAATCCTTACACCGACAACGGCATCAAATTTTTCCGCGCGGACGGCTACAAGCTTGACGACAAAATCGAAGGCGAAATCGAAAATTTGGTCTTTACCGGCGAGATTGAAAACGTCCGGCCAACCGCCGGCGAAATCGGCAAGGCTGTGCGCATTGACGACGCGCTCGGACGTTATATCGAATTTGCCAAATCGAGTTTTCCTAAAGGCCTGACGCTCGAAGGTGTGAAGATCGTTTTAGATTGTGGCCACGGCGCGGCTTACAAATCTTCGCCGTGCGTGCTGCGCGAACTCGGCGCGGAAGTCATCGTTTTCAACAACCAGCCGGACGGCAAAAACATCAACGAAAATTGCGGTTCGATGCATCCCGAAGCGATGTGTAAAAAAGTCGTCGAACACGGCGCGCACATCGGCATCGCGCACGACGGCGACGCCGATCGCGTTTTGCTCTGCGACGAAACCGGCACGTTGATTGATGGCGACGACATCATGGCCATCGCCGCACTCGACATGATCGCGGAAAAAACGCTCGCGGAAAAAACATTGGTCTCGACCGTGATGAGCAACGCCGGCCTCGAAGCTGCGATCAAAAAAGCCGGCGGCCAAATGTTGCGCACCGCCGTCGGCGACAAAAACGTGATTGATGAGATGTTGAAAAATGGTTTCAACTTCGGCGGCGAACAAAGTGGCCATTTGATCTTCCGCGATTTCGGCACGACCGGCGACGGTTTGGTTGCCGCGCTACAAATTTTGCGAATTCTCAAAACGAAAGATGAGCCGCTGTCCAAACTCGCAAAATGTTGGACGCGTTTTCCGCAACTCGTGACGAACGTGAAAGTGCGCGAGAAAAAACCGTTTGAGCAACTCGACGGCGTGAACCAACTCGTCGCCGACGCGGAAAAAGAGTTGTCAGCGCAAGGCGGACGTTTGCTGTTGCGTTATTCCGGCACGGAACCAAAAGTGCGTTTGCTCGTCGAGGGCAGCGACATAAAAGTTTTGGAAAAGTGGTCGAAACAAATTTGCGGTGCGATCCAGAAACAGATCGGCGTTTGATTTGACAGATTGTTCAATCGCGAAAATTCACGAATTGCACGGCGACGGGAAATTCATGGGTGCGGACGGCGGCGATGACCGCTTGCAGGTCGTCGCGGCTTTTGCCGGTCACGCGCACTTCGTCGCCTTGAATCTGCGTTGTGACCTTGAATTTGCTGTCGCGGATAAAACCGGTGATTTCCTTGGCGACGGCGCTTTCGATGCCGTGCTTGATCTTGATGCTCTGGCGCGCGTGGCCGAGCGGCGAAATATCCGGATCGCATTGTTCCACGCTTTTCATGGAAACACCGCGCTTGGCGAGTTTGCCGATGACGATTTCATTCAACGTGGTGACTTTGAACTGGTCGGCGGCGGAAAGTTTGATCTCGGTTTTTTCCAGCAGGATTTCCCATTTGCTGCCCTTGAAGTCAAAACGGTTGGCCAGTTCTTTTTTGGCCTGGTTGACGGCATTTTCGATTTCCATCGAGTTGACCTGCGAAACAATGTCGAATGAAGGCATGACGGCAGCGTAGGAAATTTTCACGGAAAGAAAAGTGAATTTACGCCGCCGGTGCCTGGTCCAAAACAGAAACGCAGAATTCCGGATTTCCGCGGTGTCCGAACTGCCGCGCTTCATTCTTTCATCATTTGGCCGGAATTCGGGTTGCGAGGAACGGCGGGCGTGGTTTACTCTGGAATGAGTCGAATTTAATTTTTTCCATGACGACGAATCCCGCCGCCTTGATGCGAATGCTGATCACTTACGCGATCTGTATTCCGTTGGCCATTGTGATCGGCTATGTCCTTACCGATGTAGGAAACAGCCCAAACTATACGAATCTGTTTGAGGTCGGATTCGTCGTGGCGATCGTGCTCTCGCCAATTTTTATCAAGTGGCATTATCCGATCATGGTGTTCGGATTAAGTTGCCCGATGTATTTGTTCTTTATAAAAGGCACTCCGCCGCTGTGGCAGGTGATCGTCATCATCAGCTTGAGCATCGCCATTGTGGAGCGGGCGATTAACAGCAAACGGCGTTTTATCAGCGCGCCAAGCATTGTGTGGCCGTTATTATTTACGGTTGCCATGGCGCTTGCGACGGCGAAATTGACGGGCGGCATCGGCCTTCACCAGTTGGGTGGTGATGTGAGCGGCGGCAAAAAATACATCCTCTTGTTCCTCGGTATAGCCGTGTTCTTTGCATTGACCAGCCAGAAAATTCCCAAGGAACGGCGCAGCTTGTATGTTGGGTTATTTATCCTTTCCGGAGTGCTGACTTTTGTGGGGGATTTGGCGGTAATGCTTCCTTCTCCGCTGAATTACATTAATTTTATTTTTCCACCCTCGATACAGAATGATGTGCCGGTGGAAATCGGCCAGACCCGGCTGGGAAATTTTGCCACCGCTGCCGGCACGCTGGCTAACTTCATGATGGCCCGATTTGGCCTGCGTGGAATTTTTTCCGGCGGCAAAAATTGGTGGCGGACGCCAGCTTTTTTATTGCTGCTCATCCTCACCCTGCTTGGCGGTTTCCGCACGATAGTTTTCACGTATGCCGCATTGTGCATATTGATGTTTTTTCTTGAAGGGTTGCACCGCACACGATTGTTGCCTGTTTTTTTGTTCGCCGGCGTGTTGGGGATAAGCCTGTTGGTGCCTCTGGTTCACAAATTGCCTTTCACCTTTCAGCGCGCCTTGTCCTTCCTGCCGTTGGATATTGATCCCCTGGCCGCAGCCGACGCCGAAGGATCTTCGGAGTGGCGATATCGTATGTGGCATGATCTCTGGCCGCAAGTGCCGCAATACCTTTTGCTTGGCAAAGGATATGCCCTGTCCGCCACCGATATTGGAATGATCGGCGACAGTGCGTTATCTAGCGGCGCGGAAGTGCGGATGGACAGCAGCCAGCAATCATTGGCCATTTCCGGTGATTATCACAACGGTCCGCTGTCGGTGCTGATGCCGTTTGGAGCTTGGGGGGGCATTGCATTTATATGGTTCACCCTCGCAGGATTAAGAGTCCTGTATCGCAATTTCAAATACGGTGACCCCCAAATCAAAACGACCAACATCTTTCTGTTGGCCAATTATTTGCAACATTATTTCGGTTTCTTTTTTATTTTTGGATCATATAGCTCCGACACATTCTTTTTTGCCGGGATCATTGGCTTCAGCATCGCACTGAATGGCGGCGTGCTTGGTCCGCAGCCCAAACCAAATCCGACCGCTGGCCAGTTCAAACTATCACGGAAAAATCAGCTCCAGCCGGCGTAATTACGGCGATGGATTTTAATTCTTATGAAATTTTTCCGCAAAATCCGCGTCGCCCTGACTCCACGCCACTGGTTGCTTCAGACGCGGCTTGCGAACGGTGCGGTCATTCGCGGCCAAAATCGCGCCGGTTATGGGGGGCGTGGCGTCTATGTTTTTCGCGACGCATTGGAGCCGGAGTTTGAACATCTGGAAAAATTCCTCATTCCCGGCGGGGTTTTGGCCGACATCGGCGGCAATACCGGCATTTACACCGTCAAGGCCGCGCAATTTTTCCGCAATCACGATGGCGGCACAGTCGTCACCTACGAGCCGTTGCCGGAGATGCTGGCGGAATTGAACCGCAACGTGAGCGCCAATCAATTTGACAACGTCCGGCTCCGCGGCTTTTGTCTCGGCGCGCAACCCGGCACTGCTGAATTCTGGATCAACTTCAATCGCCCCGCTTCGTCTGGCTTGGTCAGTCGTGATCCGCAAGCCATGCGCCGTTCGATGCTCGTATTTCGGCTGGATGATGTCTTCCCGCTCGAAAAACTGGCGCGGCTGGACTATGTGAAAATTGATGTCGAAGGTGCCGAATCACAGGTCTTGGCGGGCGCGATGGAGACCTTCAAAAAATTTCGGCCCATCATTCAATTGGAAACCAACCATCTGGACGCGCCCTTGAATTTGCCGGAATATTCTGCGTGGGAGTCTCTTGGCGGTCCCAACAAAGTCTGTATCCCTAATGAAAATCCAAAAAACGAAACCGCGCGGCAGCTGGGTTGGCGGAAAATTTCTTAAGATATCCCTTGTATTTTATTATGGTCGTTGTTGATTGTTGCAATCAATTTTAATTGATGGCATCCATGCGTCATATTCTACTAAAAACCAGCCGGGCAATACATGCGCTCGTCACCCGCTATGCCACCCAATGGCGGATAGAAAATCTGATTGAAACTGGAACCTTTGAAGGTGGCATGATTGAAATTCAAAGTGGAATCGGATGCGATTTGCATTAGTCCACCGCTGCCTTGATTTTCTTCTCCAATGATTTCCTCAAAAAATTCCGGTGCGCCGGGTGGACGGTATTTGCGCAGATTTTTTTGGGAGATTGACAGGCCGGTGGCGAGCACTTTATCACCGTCGTTTTAAATAAAAAGACTGTGCATTGTATTTGAAGCCTGCGTCGAGAGTTAATCGTTTTACCGCTTCGGCCATCTTCGAAGATTGTCGGGCGAGCAAATGCAAGGGCAAATGGACTTCAAAAGCACTGTTGAACATCAAAAACATTTCCAAAAAATATTGCTCGTTCCAAAAACGTTTTTGGTCGGTGGCCCAGTTCAGCGGGTAATCATACGGTGAAAAAACATCATGCAAATGCACCACCGTTTGCGGATCCAAACTCGGATAAATCCGCGTGAACTCATATTCCACATCGCTTCCGAACTTGTAAACGTGGCTGGAATCTACGAACAGAAAAGCACAGCCTTTCATCAATGCCGCGATGTCCGCCCGCTGCAATTCCTGGCGGATACACCGGTAGTTCACCAGTTTGGGAAATTGGCCGGGCGCAGACCGGCTGTAAGGATCAAGTGAAAGAAATTCGGCATTTTCCCCGGTTTCCCGAGTGTTCATCTCCAAAGCGGAAAGGATGATGCTGGTGGAAAAACCTTGGCCGATCTCAACGGTTTTTTTTGGCTTCAGATCTCGGATAACCAGGTAAAGCATCAAGGCATCCAGTTCTCTGAAATAATGGTTGTCCTCGCGATAGCCGTATTTTTTGAGAAATTCGGGGGTGTATTCTGCGCCGTAAGTTTCAATCAGCCGGAGGGTGCGGGATTCAGATTCATGAAAGCGGAAGTCGATCCCGTCCAGCTTGCGCGGTTTGTCGGAATAATTCGCGGCGACGAAGCGGGTGTTAGGGATGATCTCATAGAAGTGATCGCCGGTGATGTGGAAGCCCAGCCGCTGGAATAAACCGAATAAAAAACGTTTCGCCAATTGCCGTTGGATGGCGTTTTTTTCATTCCACGCCTTTGAAATATTTTCTCTCATTTGAATCTGGAACAGATGATTGATTTGTTGTGTTCAGTCTGAAGTTCAAAGAGAACGGTTCATGCAAGCTTTGTCAAGATTACAGCCAGAATTGTGGCCGCTATAAACTTAATTTATTCATTTTTCACCTGATATTTCAGCAGTGGAATGCCTGTTTGTGCAAACCTTGCATTTCCTGGCTCGCCGAAGGGATTGCTTCCACATAGATTGCCGACGTGAAAATTCTGGCCAATAGTTCCCTGCCATTTGCCCTCGCGCATGGCGGTCATGCAATCCAAATCCAACAGACGTTGGGGGCATTGCAAAACATCGGCGTGGAAATCGAGCCGGTCCGTTGGTGGGATGAAAATCAGACGGGCGATCTGATCCACTATTTTGGGCGGATGCCTGCCGAGCAAATACGGTTCGCCCATCAGAAGAGAATCAAAGTTCTCATGGCCGACCTGCTGACCGCACCGGGATCCCAAACCAAAACCCAACGGCTGGCGCGGCGGATTTTTCGCTGGGGGGCGGAAAATATCGCGCCCCGCGGTTTTGCCGCCGCATTCTTATGGGAGCCGTATCAGCTTGCCGATGCGTTCATCGCCTTGACGGCGTGGGAAAAACATTTGATGCAATATAAATTTAACGCAAAAAGTGAAAAAATTTTTGTCGTGCCCAACGGTGTGGAAGAAGTCTTTTTTCAATCACCGAAAACTGCGCGCGGCGAATGGCTCGTCTGCACCGCCACCATCACGGAACGCAAATGCGTGCGGGAACTCGCCCTAGCCGCCGTCGCCGCGCAGACGCCGGTTTGGATTATTGGCAAGGCATACGCCGATACCGACGCTTACG
Organism: Verrucomicrobiota bacterium; assembly: GCA_026225155.1. GTDB lineage: Bacteria > Verrucomicrobiota > Verrucomicrobiia > Limisphaerales > UBA11358 > UBA11358. Next base: position 10,264 of record JAMFSG010000252.1, on the reverse strand, counting down.
CGCAAAAGTTTTTTCAAATCGCGAACCAAAATCCGAAATTCATCCGTTACGAAGGCGCGATCAATGACCGCGCCAGACTTGCAGAAATCTACCGCGCCGCGCGCGGCTTTGTGCTGCTGAGCACGATGGAAAGCTTGAGCTTGTCCGCGCTCGAAGCCGCCGCCTGCGAATGCCCTTTGCTTTTAAGTGATTTGCCGTGGGCGCGCAGCACCTTCACCGGCAGCGCCCAATTTTGCCCGGTAACTAATTCCCTTGGCATAACGGCGGCCGCGCTGCGAAAATTTTATGACGCCGCGCCACAATTGCCATGCCCGCCACGGCCTGCGACCTGGCCGGACGTGGCGCGGCAACTCAAGTCGGTTTACGAAAAAGTTTTGGCGCAATGAAATTGCCCCGGCCATTTTCAAGATGAACTCGCCCGCACAAACAGAAAATCCGGTCAAGCATGAACTGTTCACCAAGCTCGCGTTGGGTTATCTCGCGTTGCCCAACCTGATTTTTCTTTTGACGTGGATCCGTCCGGCGATTGGCATTCCAGCCGCGACCATTGTGGCCGTCTGCCTCGTCTGGGTATTGCGTCCCAGCGGCCAGGCAGGAAAAAACGCCGGCCTGACGGCACAAAATTTGATCTTTATTTTGACGATCGCTTTTTTTTGGACGCTGGTGGCGGGCGGCGGCGGATTTGTGCCGCAGGGCAGCGACTATCAAAAGCATAATCTTATTTTTCACGACTTGGTGCAACAATCATGGCCGGTCAATTATCAAACCGGCACGGGGACAAATTATCTCTGTTACGGCCTTGGCTATTATTTGGCACCAGCGCTTAGTGGGCGGCTATTTGGTGAAGCATGGCTGCCGCAGCTGACTTTCCTTTGGGCTTTTGCGGGCGTGGCTTTGTTCTTTTATTGGATCGCCATGTTTGGACGTTCGGCTAAAAAAGCGCTTTTGATTTTCCTGCTGTTCGCGACCACCGAAACCGTCTGGCATTTGTTTTTACACCTGCTAAAAAATCCCGCCATTTTTGGCCGCAACGATATCAGCGAACGATTGTTCAAACTGGGATTGACGGCGGATTACACCGATAATTTTGTTTCATTCCAATTTCGGCCGCAACATGTCCTGGTGAGCTGGTTGGGGACGGCATTGTTATACGAAATGCTGTGGGTGAAAAAAAATCCGCGCGGCACGGTTTTCGCCTGGGCACTTTGCCTGATCTGGAGTCCGCTGGCCAGTCTCGGTTTGTTGCTGGTGCCACTGGCGGCTTTGCAGCGCGTGCCGTGGCGAAATTATTTCAGCGCGGTCAATCTGGTCGGCGGGGGCGTTTTGCTGGCCATCATGGGAATTTATTTTCAAGGGCATCTGCCGATGGATGTGAACGGCCCGATCTGGAAATTTTCCAACGACGGCGACTGGCTGCTGTTTTATCCGTTATTTTTACTGATGCAATTAAGTCCGGTGCTGCTCGTTTATCTGGCCGATCGAAAATATAATTTCTTGGGCGAATTGAGGCCGTTATTTTTGGCCAGCGCCGTTTTGCTGCTCTTGCTGCCGCTTTACAAAATCGGCCTCAACAATGATCTGCGGTTGCAGGCATCCACCGTCGCGTTGCTGTTTGTCGCGCTTGCCGCCAGCCGGTGTTTGCAAAATGATTCCTTTTCATTAAAGCGTCCGCTGTTCCTCCTGCTCGTCGCCAGCCAGATGCTCGGCATGGCTTATCCGTTTGCCCGCTCGTGGCAGGAGGCTTTTCAACAAAAGGAAAATTTTTCCTATGCCGCGATGCAAGCTCGTGGCATCAACGATGTATCCGAACTCAAATTGGACGGCATTGATTATTCCAGCCAATATCTGGGACGGTCCGACAGCGCGGCCGCGCGTTGGCTGTTGCGTTGATCTTGAATTGCGGAAACTGAAAACGGCCTTTTTGCTTGCATCGTCACTGCGAATTGTTATTTAGCGGACGCGTAGAAACACCATGCCAAAAATCTCCGTCATCGTTCCGTGTTTCAATGAAGAAGCCGTGCTGCCGAAATTATTTGCGCAGCTCGGGTCCGCCGCCGCGACGTGGAATGCCGATTATGAAATCATCTGCGTGGACGACGGCTCGCGCGACCGCACCTGGGAATTGCTCAAGGTGCAAAACCAAAAAGATTCCCGTTGGCGCTGCCTTTCTTTCGCACGCAATTTCGGCCATCAAACCGCCGTCAGCGCCGGATTGCATTTCGCGACCGGCGACGCGACGGTGATCATTGACGCCGACTTGCAAGATCCGCCAGCAGAAATTTTACGCCTGCTGGAAAAATGGCGCGAAGGCTTTGAGGTCGTTTTCGCCACGCGCAAAAAACGCAAAGATCCGCTCGCAAAAAAAATCCTGGCGTGGGGTTTTTACCGGTTGTTGCAAAAAATGACGCCGTTGCCAATGGCGCGCGACGCGGGTGATTTCTGCCTGCTCGACAAGCGCGTGGTCGCCGTGCTGAACGCATTGCCCGAACGCAGCCGTTATCTGCGCGGCCTGCGGACGTGGTGTGGTTTCCGCCAAACATCGGTGGAATTTGACCGCGCCGACCGCGCCGCCGGCGTGCCGCAATACACCTTCAAAAAATCCTTCAAGCTCGCGATGGACGGCTTGTTTTCTTTTTCCGCCGCGCCGTTGCGTATGGCGACGTATCTCGGCCTCTGGGTTTCTGCGTTCGCATTTTTCGGCGTCGTCTTCACGCTTGCGCAGAAAATTTTCGCCGCGCAGTTCGCCAAGATCGGCCTCGCGCCGGGCGCGGGATTTCCAACCATTGTGATTTCCGTTTTGTTCCTTGGCGGCATCCAACTGATCTGCCTCGGCATTCTCGGCGAATACATCGGCCGCATCTACGAAGAAGTCAAAGGCCGCCCGCTGTGGATCCTGCGCGACAGTGCGGGCATCGTTCTGCCGGAGAAAAAATGAATTTCCGCGCGTGAGAAATTTCCTGCTCCAAAAAAAACAATTTTTGCTCTACTGCGTCATCGGCGGCTGCGGCACGTTGCTGGATTTTTCGATTTATACACTGCTGCTGAAATTTTCCCGGCTCGATTATCAAGCCGCCAATGCCATCGGTTACGCGAGCGGCACGTTGCTTTCGTTCATTCTCAACGCGCGGTTCAATTTTCGCGTCACCGATAAAATTGCTTTGCGTCTCGCCACATTTTTCGGCGTGGCGTTGCTGGGCTGGCTCGCTTCCGCCGCCTTGTTGGATGTGCTGATCGGCCATTACGCATTCAATAAATACGCTTCCAAATTCGCCGCGCTCATCGTCGTCGTGTTGCTGCAATATAATTTGAACCGCCTGTTGTCGTTCCGTAAAGCGAACTGATGCCCGCGACCAAAAAAATCCTGATTGTCGGCGGCGGCTTCACCGGCCTTACGGCGGCACTGCGTTTATCGGCGGATAAAAATTTCGCTATCACACTCGTCGAAAGTTCCAGCCAGCTCGGCGGACTTGCGGCGGGATTTCCGGTTGGCGGCACGTCGTTGGAAAAAACCTATCATCATCTTTTTTTGACCGACACGGAAATTTTGAAACTCGTCGAAGAATTGGGATTGCAGGAAAAATTGATCTGGCGCGGCAGTTCCGTCGGCATTTTTCGCGATGGAAAAATCCATCCGTTCAAAACGCCGCTGGATCTGTTGCGGTTCGCACCGTGCAGTTTCAGCGGACGTTTGCGGACCGGTTTGGCCGCGCTTTATTTGAAGCACAAAAAAAACTGGCGCGGCCTCACCCGCCAGACCGCGCACGATTGGATGACGCGCGCCTGCGGCCGCAGCGCGATGGCAACCATCTGGACACCGCTGCTCAAAGGCAAGTTCGACCGCCATTTTCAAAACGTCTCGATGGCGTGGTTCTGGGCGCGCATCCACACGCGCGCCAATTCGCGTTCCGGCGGCGGCGGCGAAAAACTCGGTTATTTTCGCGGCGGTTTTAACGTCGTCACCACGGCGCTCGAAAATGAAATCCGCCAACGCGGCGTGAAAATTTTGACCGGCGCGACCGTTGAAAAAATTTCCGGCGACCACACCGCCGCCATCAACGGCGAAACCGTGCCGTTTGATTTTTGCCTTTTCACCGGGCCATCGCCCGCGTTCGCGAAACTGTTGCCGGCGCAGGAATCCCTCAATGATTATGTGGCGAAACTCCGCAGCATCGAATATCTCGGTGCGGTCTGCCTGGTTTTCACAAGTGATCAAAATCTCGGTGATTTTTACTGGATCAACATCAACGAACCGGACGCGCCGTTTCTGGTTTTCATCCAGCACACCAACTTTATCGGCAAAGAAAATTACGGCGGCAAGAATGTCTATTACGTCGGCGCGTATCTCGCGCCGGACGGAAAAGTTTTTTCACTGCCCGACGATGAGCTGGCGAAACTCTGGTTTGATTATCTGAAAAAAATGTTTCCCGCGTTTGATGCCGCAAAAATCAGCGAACGCCACATTTTTCGTTTCCGCGCCGCGCAACATATCGTGGATACAAGCTACGAAGAAAAAATCCCCGATTATAAAACCCCATTGCCGGGAGTTTTCCTGTCAAATTTCTCGCAGATTTTCCCGGAAGATCGCGGGACAAATTTCGCCGTGCGCGAAGGTGAAAAAATCGCCGCGCTCATCCGGCAGGAAAACGCCGGTTGAATTATTTTTTTGAAATGACTTCGCGGTAAATTTCGACATGCCTGCGGGCGATGATTTCAGGATGAAAACGGTTGCGCGCCTCAATTTTTGCCGCCGCTGCCAGCCGGTTCGACAACGCCGCATCGCCCACCAACCGATGAACGCCGGCCGCAAAAGTTTCCGGTTTTTGCGGATCGCAAAACAACCCGGTGATTTCCGGATGGATCAAGTCCGGCACGCCGCCGACGTTGGAAGCCATTACCGGCACGCCGGCGGCCATTGCTTCCAACACGACCATCGGGCAATTATCTTCCAAAGTTGGCAGGACGGTAAAGCTGGCCGATTCGAAATGTTTTTTTAACTCTGCCCGCCCGGCAAAACCTTTGTATTCGCACCAGGAACGATCTTTGATCAGCTCAAAAAACTCCCGGCTGTAAGCGCTGTCATCCGTCTGGCCGAGAAAAATGATTTTGAATTTTTCCTGCCGCGCCAATGAATCCAAGGCGCGAATGAAATTATTTTGATTTTTACGATGACAGATCGCGCCCACGCAAAGACCGGTTGGCAAGTCGTTTGACTGAACGTTTTGCGCGTCAAAAAACATTTTATCCACTGCATTTGGCAAAACCCAGATGCTTGGAGCCAGGTCAGCCACGGCTTCGCGGGTATAATTGGTGATGCACACCACGCCATCGGTCCGTGGCACTGTGAATTTTTCCAATCGCGCCGCCAGCCACGGAAATGAAAATGGCCGCACTTGGTTCACTTTAGCGATTAGCCGCATGTTGCCATGAACTGTCAGCACATTGGGAAAACCCGAGAAGACCGCGCTGATGGCGCAATCGCGTTCCGTGCCCTGACCATGAACGATATCCGGGGAAATTTCGCGCAATTTTTTCCGCACCGCCCGGATGCAGCCGGCATAACCCGTGCGCATCCAGCCGGATTTTGACACCAAAAGGCTGTGGTAAAAAATATTCGGCGCGATTTTTTCCGGGGAATTTACGGGCTGTCGCACGCAGGAAACCACATGGATTTCCACTTCCGGGATGGCGGCAAAGCCTTGCAGCAGCGCTTCGGGCGCGGTGCCGAACAAAGGTTTCAGTTGATGATAATCGTCGGCGTGTTCCCGGTTGTCGGTGGTGAGCAGGGCGATTTTCATGGTCGGTTTTTCAAACGTCATTTTGCGGCGGGGATGATGGCAAAGGAAGAAAATTTGAATATGAACCGACAATCTGGTTGACGAACAAGGTTGAAATTTTTGAAGATGATTGGCGGCAGTTTTTCTGCTGATAAGAAAAGTGAAGCTACCCATCTTTGAAACCATCTACCGGCCATGAACTCGCCGCGCATATCCGTTGTCATGCCGGTTTGGAACAGCGACCGGTTTCTCGCGCAGACGGTTGAGAGCCTGCTGGCCCAGACTTTTGAAGATTTTGAATTGATCGCCGTGGACGGTGGCAGCAAAGACCGGACGCTGGAGATTTTATCCAGCTATAAAGATCCGCGCATCCGCATTTTTGAAAAACCGCTCGAAATCACGCCGGCGAGGAATTTCGGTATTGCCCAGGCGAGATCATCGTGGATAGCCGTTCAGGATTCAGACGACATCAGCCTTCCCCGAAGATTGGAAGCGCAATGGAACGCGTTGAATAAAACGGACGATGCGGTTTTGGCTTATACCGATGTCAATTTCATCGGCAATATCGCCGCCGCCGGTGGAAAGGCGCGCTTTCCCAAAACCCAGGCTTTTTTGGCGATGCGTCTTTGTTACCAGTTTCCCATCGTCCACAGCACGGTGATGTTCAACAAGGAAGCCGCGCTGGCGGTCGGCGGTTATCACTGGCGCTGGGCGGAGGATTACGGATTGGTTGGCAGGCTGGTTGAACGCGCCCGTTCCGTGGCGGTTCCGGAAAAGCTTGTAGAATTCCGGCTGCATCCGACTTCCAACACGCACAAATTGATGGCAGAAATGAATGCGATGGCCGTGGATATCGCCACGGATAATTGCCGCCGGCTGATGCGCCTGTCTGACCCGGATGCTGAAAGAGCTTATGCGGCTTTGATCAATCGTGGGCAGCCGGGCCAATGGCGTGAATGGTCATGGTTTTTGAAATTTTGCGTTCCGCGTCTGCAATGGAAAAGTCCCGAACTGTATGCGTGGCTCGGCTTGCAAACCCTGAAGTTGCTGCGGGCGCGTAAAACTCTATCACCAACCGTTTGAGTGCATTTTTTATTTTCCGCGCAACTGGCGCTGTTCGATTTGCTGTTGGCAAATGCGGATCAGCCGATCACTGAAATCATTCCAGGTATTGTTTTTTGCGCCGCGCACAAAGGCGGCTTCGCCCATTTTCTGATTTGATTCACGTTCAGTCGCCACTTTAATCATTGCCTCGGCCAGTTGGGCTGCATCGCGCGCCCGAACAATCAAACCTTGGACGCCATCATCTACCAAGGTCGTGGCACCGCTTTCATGGGTGGCGATGATCGGCAGGCCGGAGCCCATGGCCTCAACGATGGCGCGGGCGAAACCCTCTTCATTTGATGGAAAAACAAACGCCGTTGCCTCCTGCAAAATTTTGGCGAGTTCTGTTTGCGGCAAATGGTCGTAGTGCGTGAATGTGCCTTCCCAGCGCTTTCGCTCGCGGGAAAAATCAGGATAATAACTGCCGGCACAGATGAGTTCCGCCGCCGGCAAAACTTTTCGCACTTTTTCAAACGCGCGGAAAAGATACTGGTGTCCCTTGCGCAGGCAGATCGTGCCGACGCAAACAAAACGCGGTTTTTCCGGCACGGCCGTCCGCGGTTTGAAAATGGAGACATCCACGCCATAAGGATTCAAAACGCATTTGGATTCGGGAATGCCGTTATACAACATCGAATCGCGGACAAATTTTGAAGGGCAGAGAATCACATCCGCGCGTTCCAAGTCTTGGTTGCAACGGGTGAACAACCAGCGCGGCAACGCGACTTTGCTGCCGGGATTCCAGATGTCACATTCCCGCTGCCAGAAACCGTAAAAACTCGTCGGATGGCTGCTGCTGGCATCCACCACTTTCAGCGCGCCCGTCCGTTCGGCCACGCCGAACAATTCACCGCCCTGACCCATGCAAGCATAAGCCACGTCAAACGGCGGCGGTTCTTGACGTTTAACCCAGGCCGCCCAAACGGGCAAAAAATTTAAGGCCATTTTTTCCCGCAACCCCAGCGAGGGCTGGTGATAAAATGGTTTCATCGCCAGATGATATGGCCAGCAACGACGATAATTTTCCGGCGATATGCCCGTGGTATTCTTGTCGGAAATCCACAATCAATCCAGCGCATCGCGTTATTGCAGCTGATTTGCGACCTGCCGCAGATGCATCGCACCGAGGGCTGTCAGAAGAATTTTCAACCCGGCCAGTCTAAATTCCGGTTGGAAATTGACAAGATTCTTCAATTGAACAAAGAGGTGGAAACATTTTTCAAAATGGCATAATTTCGGCCGCCATTGACTTTGACTAAATTGAAATTTCCACGGCCAGATTTAAAAGACAAATTGCCATCTCTGGATGGCTGGCGGGCTTTAAGTATTTTGATCGTGCTGCTGGCTCATTCCAGAGGCACGCCGAATTTTCCAGCCGATTGGGTGGGGTCGGCCAACAAGATTTTATTTGATGGCTATCTTGGAGTGCGTTTCTTTTTTGTGATCAGCGGTTTTCTGATCACTTACTTGCTGCTTCAGGAGCATAAAAAGAATGGGTATGTCAGCTTGAAGGATTTTTATCTGAGAAGAGCTTTGCGAATCTTGCCGGTATATTGCGCCTTTCTGGCCGTCATCGCTGCTCTGCAGATTTTTACAGGATTTCATCAATCCATCCTGACCTGGGTGGGCAACCTGACCTTTACAATTGATTTTCTGCCTCGGTCAAGCGGGTGGGTTTCGGCACACCTTTGGTCGCTTTCAGTTGAAGAACAGTTCTATCTGCTTTGGCCTGTTATTTTGCTTTTATTAATTCAAAAAAGAAAAATGATTTATTATTTGTTGGCCATCCCCATTGTAATCGCTTTAGTTTCCAACCTGATTATTTGGGGCGACTATTTTCCGCCGGTTTTACGCGGATTATTCCACCTGCATTCACCGCTGGTTAATTTCGACGCGCTGGCCGTCGGTTGTTTTGCCGCCTTTTTGATGTCAGACTACAAAAGCCAGCTGATAGGCCGTCTGGAAAATAAGGGTAAATATGTTGCGATGGGAATCGGCCTCTTGTTAATTTTGATGCCTGAATATTTGTCCGACGTTAATGCTCTTCACTTAATTGATGCGATTTTTGGAAACACTTTGGCGGCAACAGGCTTCGCCATTTTGCTGATAACAAGCATTTTAGTTCCGCAAATATTTAAGCCTCTGAATTCACTGCCGATGATCCAGCTCGGATTGCTCTCATATTCCATTTATATCTGGCAGCAGATTTTTTGCTCTAATTACCGCGTTTTTGGCTGGCAGACCTCCGTCTGGTGGATGTCCTTTCCGGGATGGTTTTTGCCGACTTTTATAGTGGCAATCATGTCATATTATGGATTGGAACGTCCTTTGTTAAAACTTCGCGCTCGTTTTCATAGCAAATGATGAAAGCTGTTCGGACGATTATTCACGCGCGCTGCTGACAAACCTTGCGCGGATCATTTTGGAGGCGATGGCCGGTGAACATCACGACGTAAGTAGATTGTGTAATGGCAATCAATGCAATATGGTTGGCGGCCTGAAATCATAAGCGCCTGAATTTGAAAATAACCGGAATTAACATTTTCAAGAAACATTGGCTTGATGCCTGGCATGTAAATCCGAGCCTCAACCGGGATTACGATTTCATTGATGGGTTGCGCGGCATTGCCATTTTGATGGTCCTGATCGGGCATCATTTTTACATCAATCCACAGGCTGGCGCATGGGTCAAACTGGCTGGCAGTTTTATCTCAACTGGCGGATACGGAGTCACACTTTTTTTTGCCTTGTCCGGCTTTTTAATCTCCTGGCCTTTCTGGAAACGCAAGACGACCAAAGCCGCCAGCGTCATTCCTACAGGCTATGGCTGGCGTCGTTTTTGGAAAATTTATCCGCCGCTGGCACTTTCAATTATCCTTCTAACGCCGGGTTATATTTTGGCGAAACAGGATTGGTCTTACATTAGTATCGCAACGCAATGGCTAACTGGTCTGGCTTTTGTAATGCCGGTCAGTGGAAAATTAAATCCTGTGATGTGGAGTTTGGTGGTTGAAGTCCAGTTTTATCTGACATTGCCATTGGTTTTCATTCTCCTTAAACGGGTTTCCCTGAAAACATGCTTTGGGGTGATAACCTTGATTTTTTTGGTCATACCAGTAACCGTTCGTCTGCTCACACGCTGTTCGCCGACATTTTACCCGAATATTAATTCTTATTTCCCAACAGGTCTGGATTCATTTTATTTGGGAATCATGATTGCCGGCTTGGAAAATTCCGGTGCCTTGAAAAAGAATTGGGCAAAAATGGGCGACTTCGGTTTGTTATTACTACCCATCGCCTTGTTGATTTATAGTTGGTTAAGCCTGCATCCAGGGCAAAGAAATTTTTGGACCTTGGAAGGCGTGAACTGGATGGTGAAGATAGCG
>JAMFSG010000251.1 GCA_026225155.1 Verrucomicrobiota bacterium | reverse complement strand
CGTTTTAGCGGTCATCGGAATTTTAGCGGCGCTTCTATTAACCGCTTCGACTCGTGCCATTGGAATTGCGCGACGAACCCATTGCGCGAATAACGAGCGACAACTCGGCCAAGCGATGCAAATGTTTATTGCGGACAAACACAACTATCCATTAGTTGCGATAGATTATCCTGACCATTACACCGGCTGGGAAAATACGCTGGCAAGGACTGAATTGGATAGTCCTGCTTTCCACGAAAAATCGTCAAACTATCCTCGACCCGGCATCTGGCACTGTCCTTCGGCATATCTTCCGCAAAGTTTAGATGCATATGCCGATTACGGTTACAACTGTTATGGCATGAGCGCGGAAGCAGATACAAATTCGCTTGGCTTGGGCGGGCATCATATTTGGGTGGATGTCACGCACCAGCCTACACCACCGATAAATGAATCGGAAGTTGTCAGCCCGAGTGAAATGATGATGATTGGAGATGGATTTAAGGGCGGCAATGGCGTTATCCAAGATGGCGGATCGAGACTGTGGCGAACTTACGGCGTGCAAGATTATTTAGGCAGCAGCAGCACGAAAAGGAGCTACGCACGCCATCAAGGCAAAGCCAACGTCGTCTTCTGCGACGGCCACGTTGAATCACCGACGTTGAAATTTCTTTTTGCCGATACCAACGACACAGCTTTGGTTCGTTGGAATCGCGATCACCTCCCCCACCGCGAACGTCTGTCGCCGTGATTTTTCGCCGCGCAACTTTCCCGGCTCACACCGTCATGATTTCTTTTTCTTTGTGCGCGACGTGGGCGTCAATCTTGGTGGTGTATTGGTCGGTCAACTTTTGAATTTCTTTTTCCGCGACTTCAATCTCTTCATCGCCAACGCCGCCGGCGGCCTTGGATTTTTTCAAGAGTTCCAGCGAATCGCGGCGGACGTGGCGGACGGCGACGCGTCCGTCTTCCGCAAGTTTCTTCGTGATCTTCACGAATTCCACGCGGCGTTCCTGGCTCAATTCAGGAAAAGTGATGCGGATGGCTTTGCCCTGCACGGCGGGCGAAAGTCCGAGGTTCGCTTTTTGGATGGCTTTTTCAATCGCCTGGATGCTGGTCATGTCCCACGGTTGCACGAGCAACTGGCGCGGTTCGGGCGTGGTGATGCCGGCGAGTTCGCGGATGCGCATCATCGAGCCGTAGACTTCCACCTGGATGTTTTCGATGAGCGTGGAAGAAGCTTTGCCGGTGCGGATGCCGGCAAATTCGTTCACGACCACCTGCTCGGTCTTGATCATTTTTTCTTCGGCTTCCAGCAAAATTTCGTCGGGTGACATAATGAGCGCAGGGTAACGCTGAAACGGCAGCGGGTCGAATGAAAATTAAATTCACTCCGCTGACGGCCAGCGGACATTGGCAAGCAACCGGCGCAGGACGAAATATAAAATCGCGGCGACGGAAAATTCCGCGAGCACGAACCACCCAAACCAGTCGCGCGTCCAGGACCAGGAAGAAATTCCGGCGAGTGCAAATGAAATGATCATCACCAAAATCATGTTCAGCCCGCGACCGGCGGCTTTCGCGGCGTCAGTGGGAATGGACAGCGGCACGCCTTTGCCGCCGAGGCTTGGCACCAGCGCAAAAATCGGCAGCGCGATGAGTCCGGGAATGAAAAGCAATAATTGCGTCGCGTCGCGGTGCAACAACCAGACGATCGAGCCAACCAATAAAATCACCGGCAACGCGAGAAAGCACAGAACCGCTTTGCGCGCGCCGTGACAAATGGCCGCCGGGCCGAGCATCGGCGCGGCGCGAAAAATATCCGCCGCCTGCCATTGCTGGGAAAATTGCAGCAGTTGCAAACCCATCAGCGGCACGAGTCCGAGATAAACACCGGAAAACGGAACGCCGAAACCGCCCATGTCGGAATTTTTGCCCGTATGACTTTGCAGCAGAAAAATGAAAGGCACGACGAGCATCGGGGCGATGCCGGGATAGACGCGCAGT
>JAMFSG010000250.1 GCA_026225155.1 Verrucomicrobiota bacterium | reverse complement strand
GGTGAAATATTACAGCGTCGGCGTCGCCAAACGCCTCGCACAACAATTGACCATCGCGCAAGAACGGAATCCCGACGGTGGCTTTGATCTTTCAGTTTTGAACATGGCCGACCCGCAGGAACTGTTCCGCAAAAAATCCGTCTGAAATTTCGCGCCGTTTTTTCTGGTTTGCCCGACACATTGGATTTAGGCTGGCGAAAATTTAAGCCTGCCTATTTATGGACATCATTTTCAACTGTCCGAACTGCGACCAGGAACTGGCCGTGGATCAGTCCGGTGCCGGAACGCAGATTGACTGCCCTTCGTGCGGCCAGAACATCACCATTCCCACCAGCGGCAAAGTGACGACGGGTCCGTTGCCGCCGGCGGCGACGCCACCGCCAAGTTCCATCGCATCTTCGGCGGCGGCACGGGCGCCGTTGCATTTGAAAGTGCCGGTGCGCGATACGCCGGGCGAAATGCTGATTGATAAACCGCGTCCGCCGCTCGAAGTCGTCCAAAAAGGCGCGGGCAAAAAACTGCGCATCCACACGATCCGCCGCGCGGCGTGCGTGGAATCCGGCCATGACCGTTTCGATGAAACCGTTTCGGCCTTTTTGAACGAAGTCACCGAGACGAACCTCGTCGGCATCCACGTCATCAGCTACGACTTTTTTGACGTGGCCACGCAAAAGATGATGACCGATTACGGCGTGCTGATCGTTTATCGGGGTTGAATCATTTTGACTTGGCCGCGCGTGGCCGATACCGTTTTCAATATGAGTCGCCGGTCCGTTTTATTTTCTTTGGTGATCGCGAGCGCGGTATTGTTGCCGCTGCGCTCGCCCGCGCCGCTCATTTATACGCCGGGCGAAGGCTGGTATTATGAGATGTTCGGCGGCGATGTTTCATGGCAGCGCCCGCACGCGAAGGATCAAGTCGAAGTCGCGGAACAGGCATTTGCGAAAAAAGATTACGCCACCGCGATGCACGCGGCGAACCGCGTTCTCCGAATTTTCCCGTTGTCTGATTATGCCCCGCGCGCGGAATATATTCTTGGCCGTTGCCTGGAAGTGAAGCACAAGGACGAAGCGGCGTTCAACGCCTACCAGCACATCATCGAAAAATATCCCAAGAGCGGCCAATACAACGAAGTGCTCGTGCGCCAATACGAAATCGCCAATCGTTTTCTCGCCGGCGAATGGTTCCGTTTGTGGGACACGATTCCGATTTATCCTTCGATGGATGAGACGGCGAAACTTTACGCAAAAATTGTCAACAATGGACCTTACAGTGACGTCGCGCCGCATGCGCAAATGAATATCGGTGCCGCGCAAGATAAAGCTAAAAGTTACGGAGACGCGGTGAAAGCTTATCAGACCGCCGCCGACCGTTACCAAAACCAACCGGACATCGCGGCGGACGCGATGTATCGCATCGGCGTTTCGTGGCAAAAGCAGGCCGACACCGCCGAATACGATCAAGGCGCCGCTTCCCAAGCCATCGCCGCCTACACGGATTTCATGGCGTTTTATCCTGACGACAAACGGGTGCCGGGCGTGCAAAAAGCCATCGTCAAACTCAAGGCCGAACGCGTGCGCGGCAGTTTTGCGATCGCAAAGTTTTACGAAAAAAGCCATCACTGGGCGGGCGCGGTGGTTTATTACAATGACGTTTTGCAGCTCGACGCCAATTCGCCGCTCGCGTTGGAAGCCCGCCAGCGCATTGACGTTTTGAAACCGCGTTTAAAGCCGGCATCGGCGAAATAATTTCATGCGCGCGCTAAAAATTTTCCTCTGCGGCATCTTCACCGTCGTGCTCGTCGGCTGCGCCGGCTATCACCTTGGGCCGGTCAACGGCGCGACCGCCGGCGAAAAATCCATCGAAGTTTTGCCGTTCAATAACCAAACGCTTCAGCCGCGTCTTGGTGATGCGCTGACGCAAGCATTGCGCGAACGCATCCAAACCGACGCCACGTTTCATCTCGCCACGCACGGTCCGGGTGACATCGTCTTGACCGGCGTGATCCGCACTTACAAGCGCCAAGGCATCGGCTACTTGAGCACAGATGCGGTGACGGCGGAAGATTTTCGCGTGGAAGTCATCGCGCATATCACCGCGCGCGATGCCGTTTCCGGCAAATTGCTTTTGGACAAGGATGTGAAAGGCCAGACGCTTGTCCACGTCGGTTCCGACCTCGCCAGCGCCGAACGCCAGGCTTTGCCATTGCTGGCCGCCGATCTTGCGCAAAACGCCACTGAATTTTTGACGGAAGGCACTTGGTGAGTTAAGATAGTAAAATTCAGAAAAACTTTTGAAACTTTCTGACCCGGATTTCTGTCCAATCAGACCGAAACATAGAAACACAAACAAGCAACACCATGAAAAGTCACATCGCAAAAATCACGTCGCTCGGCCTCGTTGCCGTGGCGCTCACCCTTGCTCCCACCATCAGCCGCGCGCAGGACGACAGCACCAACACGCCGTCTGCCACGCCGAAAAAACACAACAACGGCGGTTATATTCCGTTCCAAGGCACGGTCGCAGCCGTTGATGCGGGCGCGGAAACGCTGACGGTCGGCAAGCTGACCATCAACATCACGTCGAGCACCAAAATCCTGAACTTCACAAATAACTCCCCCGCGACTCTTTCTGATGTCGCAGTTGGCGGCCACGTCAGCGGTTCTTACACCAAAGATGCGGATGGCAAATTGAATGCGCATTCGCTGCACATCGGCACCAAAGCCAAGGCGGCGAAAGCCAAAAAGAAAAAAGCGGCACCGTCCAGCGACACAAGCACGAATTCCGTGCCGAACTAAACTGGAAAATTTCCACAATCTAAAACCAAAGGCGAACGGCAACGTTCGCCTTTTTTTATTTTTGTTAATTTTGTGGGAGGGACGGCGTGT
This sequence comes from Verrucomicrobiota bacterium, assembly GCA_026225155.1. Lineage (GTDB taxonomy): Bacteria > Verrucomicrobiota > Verrucomicrobiia > Limisphaerales > UBA11358 > UBA11358. The sequence continues at coordinate 1,665 of JAMFSG010000250.1, read as the reverse complement.
CGCCGGCCCATGATTTTAGAATGCAGACAGAATTTTAAAGACGCCGACACGGCGTCCTTCTCAAATTTATTTTCGCTTCCACCAACTCGTCAGGCGTTTGGGCGCGGAAGACTCCTGGCTTTGCTGTTGCAGTAACAGCAAGCTGCGCGCAGCTTCAAAACTCATGATGAATTCGTCGTAGCTCAAAAAACGGTCACCGGGATTTTTTGCCAGCGCGCGGGTAAGCGCGTCGCTCGTGGCTTGCGAAATGGCCGGTTCAACCTGATTGGCCGGTGTTAATGGCGTGTAAACATGCGCCTGCACCACTTCGTCCGGCGTCGAGGCATCGAAGGGCACATGGCCGGTGATGGCGTGATACAGCGTCGCGCCCAAACTATACATGTCGGACAAAAATGTTTCCGGCTCACGTTTGATTTTTTCCGGCGCAACGTAAAATGGCGTGCCGCGCGTGAATTCGCCGGATTCCTGTTCCGCGCCCGCCTTGCGCGCGAGACCAAAATCCACCAGCTTCGGTTCGTGGTCGGAGTTGAATAAAATGTTTCCCGGCTTGATGTCGCAGTGCAGCAGGTCGTGTTTCAACGCCATGTCCAAGGCCGAGGCGATCTTGATGCCGACATCAAGCACTTGCAATTCCGGCAGCACCCGCAATTTTTCGATGCGCGCGTCAAGGCTGCCCTGGTCGGCGATTTCCATCACGAGATACCGTTCGCCCTGCCATTCGTCGAACGTGTAAATGTGGATGATGTTGGTGTGGTTTAATTTGGCGCACGCGCGGGCTTCCAGATAAAAACTTTCGAGCATCTGCGGTTCGGCGAGCAGCTCCTTTTTCATCAACTTCACCGCGACAAGCCGTTCGAGCGTCGTGTCCCAGGCGCGATAAACGATGCCCATGCCGCCGGAAGCGATCTTGCTGCGCAGTTCAAACTGCCGCAATTGCAATGGCATCATGATGGCATGGCCGCATTTTGTGCACGGCACCGTCGCAAGCGGCGGCAGGTCACCGGGAATGAACACGGTATTGTCGCAACTCGGACACTTCACCATTTTCAACGGCTTGTCGCTCATGGTGATTTCAATTTAGCACCGCTTTCGCCAAACCGACAACGGATTTTTCGCAACGGGTGGCGGCCTCAGAATCCATTTGACAAACGTGCCGGAAAAGTGTTTCTTACGGGCTGGTTAGCAATGAACACTGTATTTGCCAAACAACTGAAGATGCACGCGTCCGTCACTGGCTGCAACGCCATTTGGACACGCGTCTCCTATCATTTTGGCAGCGCGGGTAGAAAATTCTAAAACCGAAAGATTTTCCAAAACCCGCGATTGCCAGTCAATCGCGGGTTTTTCGTTTTTAACCAACGACCGAAGAAAGAAAAAATATGAAACTGAAGAAAATTAAATTGTTCGCCGAATTCGCGCCTGAGACGCGGTTCGAGCTGCGGCCCGTGCCGCCGGCTCCGTTCCGCGCGAACTTGGAAACCGAATTCGAGCGGCTCAAAGACCAGTTGCTCGCCGAGCAATTGTATCTCGCCAACGAAACGGAATTGTATGCGCCCCTGCGCCGCGCCGCCAACGACGCCGCTGCGATCGCCTGGGCGACACCGTTCCCACTGCTCGTGTTTCCCGCCTTGTTCGAGGAAAAAACCGAGGCGGTGCTGCGCCAGT
>JAMFSG010000004.1 GCA_026225155.1 Verrucomicrobiota bacterium | reverse complement strand
GCGCCGGTAAAATCACCGCGCTGATAGTTATATAATTGGGAGGGACGCCGTGTCGGCGTCCCAAAAATTATTTTGGCATTCTGAAATTATGGGACGGCGACACGCCGTCCCTTCCGCATAAAAAAATGCGCCGCAAAATCGTTACAAATTTTCAGTGGCAGAGCGGCGGCGCGTGAACTATTGTGACCACTGCAAAACACCGGCGACGAAACTAAAAATTGTCATGGCCAAAAAAATCATCGCGGCGCTGGCTGATTCGACGCTGTTCCTGCGCGAGTGGATCGCCAACCCGCAACGCACCGGCTCCGTTGCGCCCAGTTCGCCGCAACTTGCCGCTGCGATGGCGCGTTGGCTTCCGCGCAATCCCGAAAGCTATGTTCTCGAACTTGGCCCCGGCACTGGAGCCGTCACCGACGCCTTGTTGAAAAACGGTTTGCGCGAAGATCGCTTGGTCGCCATCGAACACAATCCCACGCTTGCCAAACGGCTGCGCAAACAATTTCCGCGCGCCCACATCATCGCCGGCGACGCCTGGGAGCTGGACACGTTGCTCGCGGAACTGCCGCAAGTGGTCACTTCCGTCGGCGCGGTCATCTCCAGTCTGCCGCTGGTGAATTTCAAGCATGAACAAGCCGAGGCACTGGCACAAAAAATCCGCAACGTGCTCGAGCCCGATGGCAAATGGGTTCAATACAGTTATCAAATCCACAAGCGCCGTTCGCGCGGTTCCTCGACTTTCAAACTGCGCGCCTCAAAAATCGTCTGGTTCAATCTTCCGCCCGCCCGCGTCAGTGTTTTTCAGAAATAAATTTTTCACAGAAGGCCACGAAGGAAACGAAGCGTAGCGGATGAATCATTTTTATTTGCACGCGTCAGCCGGCAAAAATATTTCTGAATCAGGCACACAAAATAAACGGCTTCGGATCTGAAAGCATCGTTCTCAAAGCCTGTCTTTGTTTCCTTCGTGGCCTTCTGTAAAAATTGGAGAAATCATTTTTCCGGCACTTCAATCACATCGCCGTCGCGCAGCCAGAAATTCGGTGGCGAATCTTTCAGGTTGGAACAATCCACGATCCATTCCTGAATTTTTCCGGACGCATAGGCGCGCTTGATTTTGACATGCGCCAAATCCGACGACGCGAGCAACATTTTCGATTCATCCAAAACCGGCCAGAGCATGAACGGTTCGCCGGTGATTAATTTGGCGGCGAGATATACGTCCTTTTGGAAAAGCCCTTCGCCTGACGGAAGTTCGCTGTCATTGGCCTCAAGGTATCTTTGAATCGTCACCTGCGGCGACACGATAATATTCGTCGTCTGGCCGTTGACCGTGATTTGCAGATGCCGCGTCAGACAATTTTTCAGCGTCAGCAATTGATTCGTGGTCAAACCCGTCCATCGTTGGTTAATGACGTGGTCCGCCTCTGGAATTTCCACCACGTCGCCCCATTGCAGCAAAATATCCGCGCCGCAATCGCCTGAATCCAAAGCGCGCGTGAGGTCAATTTTCCGCGTTTCCCATTTCGTCCCGCCAACCGTTGGATGATGAATAATCACGCTGGCAAAATTCGGATATGGCAAAGAATTGTCATTGGCATATTTGGATTTGCTGTAGGGATTAGCGTCGCGTCGCACTTGGTTTTGAATGCAAATAATCAAATTATATTGGACACCCAACACATCAAACAAACTGACCTGGTTCCAATCATTCGTGCCTTTGTAAAAAAGTGTGGAAGAAAAATTGGCCGATGGACGGCTCACGGTGAGGCAGTTCCAATCCGGCAACTTGTCCAATGCGCCGTGCTGCCGCAGAAAATCCACAAGCTGCGCGGCCAAGGCTCTTTTTGCCGGCGTCATATTATTGCCATTTCCCGCCATCCATTCCTTGAGTTTGTCCAGCGGTGTCTGGACGCCATTCTGCCGCACATTCGGGTTCGCCTTGTGATCCAGCAACAGTTGAAAAACATTCGTGCCCGCCAGATATTCTGCCGCATAATACAATGGCGTCCTGCCGTCGGAAGTGGCCAGATTAGCATCCGCGCCATGCTTCAACAAAATTTCGACAGCGGCAGCGTTGTTGCCATAAGCTGCACTTTCTAACGGCGACCAATAACTTGGATCCGCAGCGCCATCGGCCCTTGCACCCGCGTCCAACAAAGCTTCAAGAATGTTCATATCACCCAAAGCGGGGTATAGCAAAGACCGGCCATCCGTCTGCGTGTCATCCGGGTCGGCCTTGTATTTCAAAAGCAGTTGCACCAGCGGAAACTTTATTTCTGAAACCGCAAAAAACAGCGGCGTGATCGCGCGGCCCATATTATTACCAGCCACGTTCCAATCAACGATCCCAGCCACATTCGGATTGGCTCCCGTCTGCAATAACAATTCAGCCGACGTGACATCGTTGTGGTTGATGGCTTCGAACAACGGCAGATCAAATCCTCCAAGATTTGGATCGGCTTTGGCAGCCAAAAGCATTTTTACTATTTCCGGCGAACTGCTTTCGGCAGCAAAACTCAAGGCTGTCCGTCCACCAATATTATCTTGCCGCGCGAATCCACCGGAGAATGGGCGGGAATTATTTTGGACATTCACGTCAGCCTTGTGATCCAAAAGCAACGAAACCATTTTTGCGTTGCCGCGACGCGACGCTGAAATCAAGGGCGTGTCCCCGAAAGTATCCACGGCATTCACATCAGCTTTATTCGCCAGTAAAACTTCGGCCACGGTTTGAAAATTCTTTTCCGCCGCCGTGTGCAACGGTGTTTTTCCATTTTCACCTTTGGCATTGACGTTTGCGCCGCGGCTCAGAAGAAATTCAACCATCGCGCGATTGCCCGCCCGCGCCGCCTGATTCAAAGCAGAAATGCCGCCGGCATTGATATCCGCGCCGTGATCCAGCAAAAACGCCGCGACTTTGAACCAGCCCGCGTAAGCCGCTTTTTGCAGCGGCGTATTGCCGTCGCCATTGGCCGCATTGATCAAATCCGGGCTGTTCTGGATCATCGTTTGGATGCGCTGGATTTCCTGGTCTTCTTCGTCGGTCGTGACGGAAGTGCTGTCATTTTGATTCGAATCTGATGCAACGTTTGAACCGGCCGTTGACTGCAAAACTTTCAGCCGCGCTTTTTCGATTCCCAAAATGAAATCAACACGTTCGGCAACTAGATCATTCTGTTTTTGCAATTCCGCCTTGGCCATATCCAAAAGATTGGTTCCTTGCATCCTATCAGCGGTTGAAAATCTCTTCGATGGGTCCACAGCAACTTGTATCGACCATTCATTATCGGTTGATTTTGGATGAACTTTTAATTCACTTTCTTGAGCTTGAAGCGCTGGCAGACGCTCTAGCATCTTCCTCAAATTATCATCAGGAAAAATCGCCTGCACTGCTTGCGCATATTCAACCGGGTCAGATTTCATTTTTTCAATGCCAGCAATCTTGGCGGCCAATGAACGGCGTTCCACCGAATCCTCGCTCGATGGCTGGGTTGTTTTTTCAAGGTCAGTTTGCGCAAAACCCATGCCCGTCAAATTCTGTCGGCTCAACGTGGCGAGCGTGGTCTGATCGGCGAAATCGCGCAACACGCGCTGATATTGCGCGGCAGCCTCGTTCGTCCTGCCCTGCATCCGGTAACATTCGCCGATCCGGAAAACCGCCGTGGCCGCCAATTGCCGGTCCTGATCAAATTGCGCGGCGAGCGTCTGATAATTCGCGATGGCCGCGTCGAGATTCCGGTTCGCCTGTTCTTCCAGCAAACCTTGCTGCAAGAGCGACGTCAGATTGTTCGTCTGCGCGCGCGCCAAGGTCGCCGCCAGCATCAAAATCAAAACGGCTGATTTCATTTT
>JAMFSG010000249.1 GCA_026225155.1 Verrucomicrobiota bacterium | reverse complement strand
TCTGCGTCCAGGCATGAGGTTGCTCATCAAGCCCGGCGCGCAATTCGCCGTGGACGCGGAAATTTTCAAAGGCGCAACCGCCGCCGATGAAGCGAATCTCACCGGCGAAGCCCCACCGGTGGAAAAAAACATCGGCGATTCTGTGCTCGCCGGCACGATCAATCTTTGGGGCGCAGTGGAAGTTATCGTGACCAAACCGGCGGCGGAAAGTTCGCTGCAAAAAATCATCACGCTCATCCGCGAGGCGCAGCAGCAAAAAGCGCCCGCGCAGCAATTCACGGACAAATTTAGCGCCGGCTACACTTACTTCGTGCTCGGCCTCGCGCTTGCGATGTTTTTTGTGTGGTGGCTGGCATTTTCGTTGCCGGCATTTGTCTCTACTGTCGTGACGCACAGCGCGTTTTATCGCGCGATGACGCTGCTCGTCGTTTCATCGCCGTGCGCGCTGGTGCTTTCGATTCCATCGGCGGTTTTGGCGGCGATCGCTTTTGGCGCGCGGCACGGAATTCTGTTTCGCGGCGGCGCGGCGGTGGAAAAATTGGCAGCGATAAATATCGTCGCGCTCGACAAAACGGGCACGTTGACGACCGGCGAATTGCGCGTGGAAAAAATTGAAAGTTTTCCGCGTGGCCGCGAAAATGAAATCGCGCAACTCGCGTATTCGCTGGAAAAATTGTCCACGCATCCGCTCGCCCGCGCCATCACGCGCCACGGCAAACAGCAGGGTTTGACGCCGCTCGAGTTCGCGCAATTTGAATCCGTCACCGGCCAGGGCTTGCGCGCGAAACGTGATGAGGTTGAGCATTTGCTTGGTCGCCGCGAATGGATTTTTGCGGAACGCCGAACTCCAGTTCGGCCAGCATCTAATTTTCCAGACGCCGGAAAACTTGCCGATTTGGAAATCGGCATTCCGCTCGCGGAAGCTGCGACGACCGAAGCTGGTTTTTCCGAAGTCTGGGTTGCCAGCGGCGATTTGCTGGGTCGCATTATTTTGCGCGACGACATCCGTTCGCAGGCGCGCGAAGTCATTGACGAATTGCGGAAAGAAAATTTGACTACCGTCGTGCTGACCGGTGACCGTAAATCTGCCGCCGAACATTTGCGCGCGGAATTGAAACTCGACGACGTGCGCGCGGAATTGAAGCCGGAACAAAAAGTCGCCGCGATCCGCGAATTGAGCGGGCAGGGGAAACTCGTCGCGATGGTCGGCGATGGCGTGAATGACGCGCCGAGTCTCGCCGCCGCGCACATTGGCGTGGCGATGGGCGCGCGCGGTTCCGATGCCGCGCTCGAACAGGCCGACGTGGTGTTGATGAACGACCGGCTGGAAAATTTTCTCGCCGCGTTCCGTTTGAGCCAGCGCGCCCGCGCCGTCATCCGGCAAAATCTCGTCATCTCGCTCGGCACAGTCGTGGTGCTCGTCACATTCGCGTTGTTCGGAAAAATTCCGCTGACCCTCGGCGTCGTCGGTCACGAAGGCAGCACTGTCGTTGTGGTGATGAACAGCTTGCGTCTGCTTTTTGGCGGAGCTCGGAAAAATTAGACCGCCAAATTGAGGTCTGTGCCTCAATTGAAAAATATCAAAATCTAATAGTTAAAACAATAATTGTTAATAACTTTCGGTGGCTAAAAACTCCGCCGCGTTTTATGATGGGTTTATGAAAACGCTATTGGTCACATCCGTGGATCCAAAGCTGTCTGACTCGGCTGCGAGTTTGATGATCGTTGAAAGTGGATCGTCGGCATTCGTTCCCTCGCTTGACCCCCTGTTGCTTGATCCGATCAAGGATATTCGGGTGCGCGCGGAAACGATGACGTCGCTGCTCCAAGGCATCATAGACTATCGCCCGCCGATGCACTGGGGCATCAACGAATAAGCAAATTGGATTCGGCGAATTGAAGTGATTTTGGTGGTCAGCTCCGCCGGAAAAACAATGTTCAAGTTCGCCAGCCTGTGGTTAAATTTTTGGCATGCAGGCGAAATTCATGCAGGAAGCCATCCGGCTTTCGCTTTCCAAAATGCGGAAAAATTGCGGCGGCCCGTTTGGTGCGGTCGTGGTGCGTCAGGGAAAAATCATCGGACGCGGCTGGAATCAGGTGACGTCGGCGAACGATCCGACGGCGCACGCGGAAATCATCGCCATCCGCGCCGCTTGCAAAAAACTGAAAACTTTTCAACTGGCCGACTGCGAACTTTACGCCAGTTGCGAGCCTTGTCCGATGTGCCTCTCGGCAATCTACTGGGCGCGTTTCCAAAAAGTTTATTACGCTAACACACGACGCGATGCGGCGAAAATCCAATTCGACGACGATTTTATTTATTGCGAAGTTTCCCGGCCGATCGCGCGCCGGAAAATTCCAATGAGACAATTGCTGCGCGCCGAAGCGTTGAAAGTTTTTGCCGAATGGAAAACCAAGCCGGATAAAATCCGCTACTAAAATTGGTTAGCCGATTTTCACCGAATAAATTTCCGGCGATATCAATCCCTCCATCACGCGCGTCACGCTGCCGGTCATTAAAATATCAAAACCGTCGCGAATCTCGATGCTCACAATTCCGCCGGGCGTGTGGACGGAAATTTTTTTGTCCACCAAGCCGAGTTTGTGCGCGACCGCCGCCGCTGCACTGCTGCTGCTGCCGCTGGCAAGCGTGTAACCTGCGCCGCGTTCCCAAATTTCGATTTGGATATTTGCGCGGTCGAGGACTTTGAGAAATTGCACATTGGTCTTGCGCGGGAAATTCGGATGCACTTCGAGCAACGGCCCGAATCCGTGCGCGAGCTTGGCGCTGATTTCCGGCAGCGGCAAAACGCAGTGCGGGTTGCCGATGGTCGCGGCGCAAAAAATAAATTCGCGTCCGCCGACGGAAATTTTTTCATTGATGACTTCGCGTTTCGCGCCGGTGACCGGAATTTTTTCGCTGTCGAAACTGACTTTGCCCATTTCGACGCGCACCATTTTGCCAGCGTCAAAAACGGTCGAGCGCACGATTCCGCCATCGGTCTGAATGGCGAATTCTTCGTTGCCGACAAATTTGATGTCCCACAGGTAGCGCGAAAAAATGCGCAAGCCGTTGCCGCTTTTTTCCGCGCCGCTGCCGTCGGGGTTATAAATTTTCAGCGCGCACTTAGCGTTTTCCGCGGGCATCGGGCCGAGCAAAATTCCATCCGAGCCGACACCGAAATTGCGGTGGCAGATGGTTTTGACCTGTTCGGTCGTCAGCGGCGCGGGCAAATCTTTCGGATTGATGACGAGGTAGTCGTTGCCGAGCGCGTGATATTTGGTGAAAGCAATTTGCATCGGCGACAAGATAACGGGTCGCGCGCGCACCGTAAAACAGATTAAAAAATCAGTCGGGATCTTTGTCGAGTTTCTTATCTTCGAGATGAAATTTGTGAAGGAAGCGATGGATCACGGGCGCAAAGATGAGTCCCAAAACGCCGATCAGCGCGATGCCGCTGTAAATGGCATAACAACCGGCAAAGATTTTTCCACCATCCGTATTCAGCGTCGCGACCGGGCCCATGCCGGAAAGGATCATCGCCGCATTCACGAAAGCATCAATCCAACCGAGTTTTTCAAAACCATGGTAACCGAGCATTCCAATGAAAAGCGAAATGACAATGACGCAAATTCCCAGCAGGCCGTGATGTGCGATGCGGCGGAAATACTCCTTGCGCGGCAGGAGATGTTTGTTGTGATGCTCGAACATGGTGGATGCTTGAACCGGCGGCAGAATCGCAGGTTTTGCCTGGAAGAAGAACTATTTTCCACTGACCGTCGCGAAGTGGCTGGCTTGATAAAATAAACCGCGATATTCGGCGGGCGCGTTGGTGTCGTCGTAAAAAACGCTGATGGGTTGGCCGGCCGGCAAATTTTGCGTGGCGATGAATTTCAAAAACGGTCCGTCCGTGTGATAGCTGTCGCCGAAACCGGCGAGGACGAAAACTTTTCGGTCTGGTTGTTCGCGTTCGGCTTGCGCGACGATCTGCCGGATTTTTTCGCATTTGCCATCGCTCCAGGTCACGGGATAAATGATTTCCTCGGTGACGCGCCCGTGGCGGATTTTTACCTCGATTCCGTGAATGTGATTCGTCGGGATGTCCAGACTTGCGGAAGCGCCTTGAACGAAAAAATCCGCGCTGGCGGAAACGATGTGCGATTCCACGCCGTTCGCCGCGAGCGTGCGGATGATGCGGACGGACGACGCTCGCAGATAATTGCTCAGTGTCGTCGAAAAATAATCGCGGCTCAATTGCAAGACATCGTCTGCCTTCGCGCCGCGCAGCATTTGCGGAATAAACGGATACGCCAGCCAATGACCGACTCGCGCGTCCATGTTTGTGTAATCGTTCCAAAATTTTTCAAAGCCGCCGTCGGCCGGATAAATTTCCGAAAGACCATGTTCGATGGCAACTTGCGCCAGTCCGGGGAAAATTAATTTTCCATTTTCATGCAAACCTTCGGAACAATCGCCTTTCATCGTTGTGCCGTCGAAATCCCAAAACGCAAGGAACAGAGCGTTCGTTTCGCCCGTGGTTTTGATGATGGCCTCGCGCGTCGAAAGAATCTGGTTGATGATCCGGCTGTCGTCCGGTTCTTCGGCGCGGGAAAAACCGACGAACGTGAAAGTCAGAATGAATGCGGCCAAAAACTTCATGGCTCGATTTTGCGGTGAATTCGACAGAGGTCAAATTGCAGAATGTTACAAATCGGTGTCGGACTTTTGCCGCGAAAATCAAAGTCCGCTTTGGCCGACTGCTTCGTGAAGGTTCTTCAATCCGGCAGCTTTCATTTTATCATGCAGACCGAGCATAATTTTTTTTGCCAATCCCGGACCCTCGTAAACCAGACCGCTGTAAATTTGAACCAAGCTCGCACCCGCCGTGATTTTTTCCCAAGCGTCATCCGCGCTGAAAATGCCGCCAACGCCGATGATCGGCAGTTTGCCATTCGTCTGTTTGTAAAGATGGCGGATGATTTCGGTGCTGCGTGCGCGCAACGGCTTGCCGCTCAAGCCGCCGGTCTCGGCATAAATTTTTTGCAGGGCAGGGGAATCAGTCGGCGGACGCGTGATAGTCGTGTTCGTCGCGACAATTCCCGCAATGTTTCGTGGCGCAACCAATTCCAAAATTTCATCCAACGCCTCGAACGACAAATCGGGCGCGACTTTTACAAGGATTGGCTTCTGAATTCTGGCTTCTGAATTCTGGCCTCGATTCACTTCCTGCAACGCCGCAAAAATTTCATCGAGCGCGGATTTATCCTGTAACGCGCGCAGGCCGGGCGTATTGGGTGAACTGACGTTGACGACAAAAAAATCGGCGAACTCGCGCAGCGCGCGGAAAGAATTCGCGTAATCTTCGGCGGCTTTTTCCAGCGGCGTGATTTTCGATTTGCCGAGATTGATGCCGACGGGGTGGTCCGGCCAGCGACTAATTTTTTTCCAATCGGCAAGTTTTTGCGCGAGCGCTTCCGCACCGGAATTATTGAAACCCATGCGATTGACGATGGCTTCGTCGGCGATGGCGCGGAACATCCGCGGTTGCAGATTGCCGGGCTGCGCGTGCCACGTCACGCCGCCAAGCTCACAAAAACCGAAACCAAGTTTTTCCCAGACCGGAACGGCGGCGGCGTGCTTGTCCATGCCGGCGGCGAGGCCGACGGGATTGGAAAATTTCAAACCGAACAATTCGACGCGCAATTCCGGCGCGGAGAAAATTTGTCCAATCGCGGCGCAAGCAAACGAGCTATGGCTGGCGCGCGCAAGTTGTTTGAGCGCGAAATTGTGGGCGCGTTCCGATTCCTGTTGGAACAAGATCGGTCGGATGATTTTTTTATGCAGCCAGCTCACAGGGGAAATTTCGGATGGTTTCCAGCCGCAACGCGGCGGTCGAAAATAGCCCGCTGCTTTAGCTGCGGGTTTAGCGGATAAAAAGAAAACCAGTCCTGGAAGGACGAATGCAGGATTGGCATTTCCATTTTGTTTTTCAATTTTCTGCCGCCCCGGTGGGGCTTAAGGTTTTTTAATGGCCTGACCCGCAGCTAAAGCAGCGGGCTATTTCCGTCGGCGCCGTTGGCGCTAAAAATGGTTTGGAAAATACACGGCCGTTATTTTCATTATTTTTTCATCACCGCGCATTCGCAAATTTGTTTGTAAGTTGCCAGCGCGAGCAGCGGCCATGCGTTGCGATACATGTCGTATTTCAGATAGAACACTTTTGGAAAACCCGTGCCGGTCGTTTCGTGTTCCGTCCACGAACCGTCGGCGTTTTGCGTGCGCGTCAGATATTCGATGCCGCGTTTGAGGATCGGATTTTCCGGATCATCGAATGCGCACAATCCCATCACCGCCCACGCGGTTTGCGATGCGGTGCTCGGGCCTTGGCCTTTGAAAACCGGATCGTCGTAGGTGTTGCAACGTTCGCCCCAGCCGCCGTCTTCGTGCTGAACGCTTTCGAGCCACGCGCGACCGCGTTGCAACCAGTCTTCGCTCATATTCCAGTTGAGCGCGCGCATGCCACGCAAAACCTGCCAGGTTCCGTAAATGTAATTCACGCCCCAGCGGCCATACCACGAGCCATCTTCTTCCTGCGTCTTGCGGATGAATTCCAGCGCTTCTTTGATCTGATGATGGCCGTTACTCCAGCCTTCGTAGCCGACCAATTCCAAAATGCGCGCGGTGATGTCGGCGCATTCGGGATCGAGCATCGCGTTGTGATCGGCGAACGGAACTTTTTCCAAAATATTTTTCGTGCAATCTTTATCGAACGCCGCCCAGCCGCCGTCTTTGCACTGAAACGTCATCATCCATTTCAGGCCGCGCTGGAAACATTCGTCGCGCTTGGCCGGATTGTCCGTGGGCACGAGGCGCAGCGCGAGCAACACCATGGCGGTATCATCCACGTCCGGATTCC
>JAMFSG010000248.1 GCA_026225155.1 Verrucomicrobiota bacterium | reverse complement strand
TCAAGCTTCCGCCGCAAATTTTTAACACACAAAATTTCCAGATGCCCAACCATCAGCAACATTGGCCGTTTCAATTTCTCCGCCACCCTGATTTTAAGTCAGCCGCAAATTAATTTTTTTTGCAGGGCAATTTTTGTCCCTTGCAAAAATTTCAAGCCTTCGTTTCCGCGAGCGTGAGCAAGCGCTCGAATTGCATTTTCGTCAGCGGCGTGACCGACAGCCGCGATTGTTTCAGCAGTGGCAGATCCTGCAAAATTTTGTCGGTCTTGATGGTTTCGAGTGTGACCGGTTTCGCCAAAGCTTTCACCGGCGCCAAATCCACGCACGACCAGTCGCCTTCTTCCGCAGTCGCGTCGGGATAAAATTCCTTCACCACTTTCGCCAGGCCGACAATCTGCTTTTCCGTGACGCTGTGATAAAAGAAAACCAGATCGCCCTTTTTCATCGCGCGCAGATTGTTGCGCGCCTGAAAATTGCGGACGCCCGTCCACGCCGTTTTACCATCCTTGACCAATTGCGACCACGCGTAAGCTTCAGGTTCCGATTTTGCCAGCCAGAAATTCATGCCGGAAATTTAGCCACAGATGGGCACAGATGGACACAGATAAAATCATCCGCGAATGAACGCGAATTTTCCGGGATGCTTCTGCTTCGTGAAAATCGGCGTAATTCGCGGATTAAAATCTGTGTTTCATCTGTGTCCATCTGTGGCTAAAATAGCTTGTGGACTTTGCCGAAAATTTGAATTCAATCCGACAGCGCATCGCCGCCGCGTGCGCGCGGGCCGGGCGCGAAGAAAATTCCGTCACGCTGCTCGCCGTTTCCAAAACGCATCCGCCGGAAAGCATCAAACTGGCGGTGGATTGCGGCGTGCTGCATTTCGGCGAAAACAAAATCCAGGAAGCGAAGGCGAAAATTCCCCTGTGTCCGGGCAAGGCACGCTGGCAATTCATCGGCCATCTGCAATCGAACAAGGTGCGCGACGCCGTGGAACTTTTTGAGATGATCCAAGGCGTGGACAGCCTCGCGATCGCGAAAGAAATTTCCAAGCGCGCGGAACAATCTGGAAAAACGATGCCGATTTTGCTCGAAGTAAATGTCGCCGGCGAAGCGAGCAAATTTGGTTACCAACCGGAATTATTGCTGGCGGAATTGAACGAACTGAACGCGCTGCCGAAAATTGAAATTCACGGGCTGATGGCGATTCCGCCGTTCGCGCCGGTGGCGGAAAAATCACGTCCGTATTTCCAGCGGCTGCGCGAATTAAAAGTTGAATGCGAAAAAATTCTTGGCGTTCCCCTGCCCCATTTGAGCATGGGCATGAGCGGCGATTTTGAGATCGCGATCGAAGAAGGCGCGACGATCGTGCGCATCGGCACTGCGCTGTTCGGCGAGCGTTTGAGCAGCGTGCGGCGGCCAGCCGACTAGGATTTTTCCGAGTCGCCAGTTTGTCACCAGCAAATTTTATCGCTTTTTTGCGGGGTTTAATTATTTTCCGGCCATGACCGTTGAAACTTTCAAGCGCGAAATCACCGATGCTGTAAAAAATTTCGACCGTTATGTCATCTGTCTGCAAAAAACGCCGGATGAATTTGAGGCCGCGCTGAATTCGCTCATGCAAAAAGCGATCAAGGCTTATGAGCAACGCGGCGCGGGTCTGCGCCACGGGATTGCGCTCGACAAGGAAGTCACGGTCATCTTGAGCCAGAATGATGACGCGCGTCCGTTATGCGGGATTTATTTTAACCTTCACACGCCTTACAAAAAAGATTCGCTGCCGAAAACGGTCAAGCCCGTCGTGGAAAAATCGCCGTTATCCGGCGAGTGAAATTTATTCGTCGCGCACGGTGTCGCCGACTTTGGCCGCTCCGGAAACGATGTCGGCTACAATGTTGTTTTCCTGCTGCGGCCCGGTGATCTTAACTTCCGCAACTTTCAATCCGGCGCGGTAAATGAACAGCGTCTGCTGCAATTTCGGCACATGGCTGGCGGGAAAATTCAGGACAACAAAACGCCCGACGGTATTGACGGAAATGACTTTTGCCTCCAGCGACGCATCCGGCGTGACGATGGTCTGCGAGGAAGTCGCGCCGGGTTTGTCGGCGGAATGTTTCTGGAACAGGCTGCAACCGGAAGCAACGACTGCGACCAGCAGAACGACAAATAAAAAATTACGTTTCATTTTCAGCTTGAGCAGCATCGCGGAACCGTTGAGTGAAATCAATGCCATTCTCAAACGGCCATGCCGGGATTTTTGCCGCCAAAAAAATACGAACTAATTCATCAGCAACATTGGGATGAACTGCCGTGACGCGCAGCGAAAACCGGCAGGCGTTAAAATGGTGCGCTTTGTGAAATTTTCAGGTTGCGCCGCCGCGAATAAAATTCAATAAAAGGGAGACGCCCGCGAGAAAGGTCCGCGAAATCATTCCGGCGTGACAAGTCCCGCTCAACTGGGCTTACTGACTGCGCAAAAATGTTCATGAAGCGATTTCTTTTTTATTTTTTGGTGCTGGCGGTTTTTTGCCTGGGAATCGGAATCACTCTGAAGCAGGGACAAAAGTTGCGGCCATCGCCACCGGCCATCGCCGGTTTGCCATCAGTCAATGCGAACAATGGCGACGTTGCCGGCGTCGGGCCGTCGGCTTCACTGCTGGAAAACTTGCGCGAGAATCTGGAAGACCCGCTGACCCGACTGTTCATCCAGTTGATTTTGATCGTCGTGGCGGCGCGCGTGTGCGGTGTGCTCGCAACATTCGTTCGCCAACCTGCCGTCGTGGGCGAAATGATCGCCGGCATTTTGCTCGGTCCGTCATTACTTGGCTGGTTGTGGCCGGATTTTTTTCATTTCGTTTTTCCCGCGTCGTCGCTCGGTTCGCTGCGTTTGTTCAGCCAGATCGGTGTCTGCCTGTTCATGTTCGTCGTCGGCATGGAAGTGGACGTGGATCAATTAAAACGGCAGGCACGAACTGCCGTGCTCGTCAGCCAGGCCAGCATTTTAATTCCCTATCTGCTCGGCGTGGTGACGGCGCTTTTTCTCTTTTCAACTTTCGCCGGCGCGGGCACGAGTTTTCCGGCCTTTGCCTTGTTCATCGGCGTTTCCATGAGCATCACGGCGTTTCCGGTGCTGGCGCGGATTTTGGAAGAACGCGGGCTGACCAAATCTCCGCTGGGCATCACGGCGTTGATTTGCGCGGCGATGAATGACGTCACGGCGTGGTGCATCCTCGCCTTGGTCGTCGCCATCGCCAAAGCCAAAAGCATGGGTTCCGCCGCCTTCAGCATCGCGCTGATTTTGCTTTTTGTGAGCGTGATGTTGTTTTGGGTCAAACCGCGTCTGCCGCGCTTGCTGGACAAAACCGCCCACGGCAACAAACCGGGAAAAGGCCTGATGGTCGCCGTGCTGGCCTTTGTTTTCATTTCGGCCCTGGCCACCGACGTGATGGGCATTCACGCTTTGTTCGGCGCATTTTTGGCCGGTGTTGTCATGCCCGCGCGCGGCGAATTTCGCGAATTTCTCACCGTGCGCCTGGAACATTTCAGCTCGGCATTTTTGCTGCCGCTGTTTTTTGCGTTCACCGGCTTGCGTCTGCAAATCGGTTTGTTGAACGACCCGACCGGCTGGATGATTTGCGCGGGGCTCATCGCGATCGCGACCATCGGCAAACTCGGCGGCGCGATGTTCACCGCGCGGCTGACGGGCATGAACTGGGTTGATTCATTCGCGCTGGGCGCATTGATGAATACGCGCGGGCTGGTGGAATTGATCGCGCTCAACATCGGTTACGATCTGGGAATCCTTTCGCCGCGCATTTTCGCCATGCTGGTGATCATGGCCTTGGTCACGACCGGCATGACCGGTCCGCTGCTCACTTTCTGTGATCATTTGCGCGCCCGAAAACAATTGGCCATCACGGTCGCCTGAATTTCCACTGCTCAAATGGATTTCATCAACGCCTGAATGACAGATTGATCAAGCCTGCGCGCAGCCAAACTTGCAGAAAAAGTGAAGCGTCATCATCGCCGGCGATTTTGCAAAGTGTCCGCAATACTGCCGGGTTAAATCCTGGGAATCTTTCAAATTAAAAACCCGCACCCTTTGTCCAGTTTGAATTTTTCGTGTTCATTCGTGTCTATTCGTGGTTATGATTCATGAAATGAAATTGTCGCTTTTGTCCATTTTGCTCGGCGTCGGCATGGGGTTGCCGCAGATTTACGGCCTCGCGAATCCGCAAAAATTCACGGCCTCCGTCCGCCGGTTTCCGCGCAACTTCGCCGCCGGCGTCGTGCTCATGCTGCTCGGCACGGCGTGGTTCGCGTGGAACGTCAATGTCGAGCCTATCGCGGATTTTTCCGTGTTCAAACCCTATATGCTCGCGGGCTTCATCGCGGTCGGCATCGCCTCGTGCATTTTCATCCGCGATTTTCTGGCGGTGCGCGGGCTGGCGGTCGTTTTTTTGCTGCTGGGAAAATTGATGGTTGATACGGGCCGGCCACATCTTGGTGAATCAGATTTTGTGCTGGTGATCCAAGCATGGGCTTACGTCCTCATCGTAGCGGGAATTTATTTCACCGTGGCGCCGTGGCGGCTGCGCGACTTTTTGAATTGGGCGACCGCCACCAATTCTCGCATCAAAATCGGCAGCGCCATCCGCTTGGCGTTCGCGCTCTTCATCGTCGTGCTCGGGTTGACGGCATTTCGCGCAATGTAATTTATGTCACTCGCGGAACTTCGACGGGAATACACTTTCGGCGGTTTGCGGCGCACGGACTTGGACGCCAATCCCATCGCACAATTTCAAAAATGGTTCGCGCAGGCGGAAACCGCGCTCGTGGAAAAAAAACTCGACGTGAACGCCGCCACACTTTCGACGGCGGATAAAAACGGAATTCCCTCCGCGCGCATCGTTTTGTTGAAATGTTTGGACGAACGCGGCTTTGTTTTTTTTACGAATTACGACAGCCGCAAAGGCCGCGAACTCGCGGAAAATCCCAACGCCGCGCTGAATTTTTTCTGGCCGGAATTGGACCGGCAAGTCGGCATCACCGGGTCGGTCGAAAAAACTTCGCGAGTGGAATCGCAAACATATTTTCAATCACGTCCGCGCGGGAGCCAGCTCGCGGCCTGGGCTTCGAGTCAAAGTGAAATCGTTCCCGACCGCGCGGTTCTGGAAAAGAAATGGAATGAATTGGAACAAAAGTTTCCGGGCGAAATTCCGCTGCCGCCAAACTGGGGCGGTTTCGTTTTGCAACCGAAACGAATTGAATTCTGGCAGGGCCGACCGAGCCGCTTGCATGACCGTTTCAGCTATTCGCGCCAAGCTGATAATTCATGGAAGATTGAACGCTTGTCGCCGTAAAATGGCAGGGCGGAGCTGCTGCTCCGCCCCAATTTTCAGCTTGCGTGAATCAAGTTTTACGACGGCGACGGCAGCATTACGATAAATGAGCAAAGCGGCAGCTTTGCCCTACCGATTTACGAAAAACGGCGGCTGGAAAAAATTCCAGCCGCCGTTCGTTTTTTACAAATCAAAATTTGTAAGTGACCCCGCTGACGAGCTTCACGTCATTGCGTCTGAGGCCGGCGGCAGGTTCGCTGTTGAAATTGTCGTCCAAATAAACTTGCAGGCTTAGAGTTTTGTAAAGCGCGGATTCGACGCCGATTTCGGCATTGAACAAATAGTCGCTGGGCTTGTCAATCTGCGGCAGTAATTCGACATTTTCCCAGACGCGCGCAGAATTCTTGTTGAACTTATGCTCGAACTTTTGCGCGACGCGCATCGTGGCGTAAGTCGTGTCCACATCGCCGACGCGCTCGGCGACAAAACCCGGACCAACTTCAAACGCGAGCGTCGTGTTCGTCTCCTTGATCGCATAATAACCCACACCAGACGTCAGCGTCGCGCGGTATCTGACCTGCGCAATATCATCATGCAAACCTTCGCCGCGCAGATAGCCATACCATTTTTCAGAGAACAAATGGTTCCACTGGCCGAAACCGTGGGCCGTTTCGGCATTGGCAACGCCGTTGGCGGAACCGTAAGTCGCGTCCGCGCCCAAATTGAATTCATTGACCGGCGTTTTTTTATCCGTGATGAATTTGGCGGTGGCGAGCAGCGAATCGCTGTTCCCGCGCGTGAGCGTCAAGCCGGCGGTGATCGTGCTGACCCAGGGATATTTGGCCGGGGCGGCGATTTTGTTGGTCGTCGTCACCGCTACAATTTTCGCCGGGACTTCGATTTTTGCCACGACGTTCGTGATGGTAATGACATTGGTCACCAGCACGGTCACAACATTGGTCACAGTCACGATGTTCGTTTGCGCGATGGCATTCAATTGAAACGCCGCCAGAATGCCGAAGGCCCAGATAAATAATTTGCCCAACTTCATAATAGGTTGAGCATGAAAAAAAATTAGCGCGATGAACGCAAGTCCTAATTCTTTTTTTATTTCACATCCGTTTCAACAGCGATATTTTCTTTGTCTTCGCTGATGACGGAAGCGATGGCTTGCAGCTTGTCGTTGGCGTCCAGATTGACGAGTTTTACACCCATCGTATTGCGACCGGCTTCGCGGATGCCTTGCACGGGAATGCGCACCATCTGCCCGCCGACAGTGATCAACATGATTTCGTCCGTGTCGCGAACGGTCAACGCACCGACTACGCCGCCGGTTTTGTCGCCGGTCTTCATCGTGATGATGCCTTTGCCGCCGCGCGATTGGACGCGATATTCGTCAAAGCCCGTGCGCTTGCCGATGCCGTTTTCGCCCGCAACTAAAAGTGCTGCGTCGGGAACAACAATCGTTGCGGCCACGAGCGCATCGGTTTTTTCCAAACTGATTCCACGCACGCCGCCTGCGCCACGACCCATCGAACGAACATCGGATTCGTGAAAACGGATGCTCATGCCTTCTTTCGTTATCAAAACAACGTCGTCGCCCGGATCACTTTCGTCCGTGCTGCCGCGCGTCAATTTCACTTCGATTAACGCGTCGCCCGGATCAATGCCGATGGCGATGATGCCGCCTTTGCGGACATTGCCAAATTCGTTCAACGACGTTTTTTTGACCGTGCCAAGTTTCGTGGCGAAGAAAAGTTCGCCGGGTTGCGTCCACGTTTCGTCTTCGCGCCGGTCATTCGTCTTCGACAAAATGCGGATCATCGCGGCGACTTTTTCGTCGGCTTTCAATTCCAAAAGATTCGCGATGCTGCGACCTTTCGCCGCGCGGCCCATGTCGGGAATTTCGTGCACGCGTTCGACATAAACGCGGCCGGTGTTCGTGAAGAACATCAGATAATCGTGCGTGCTCGCGGTGAACAGGTGCTCGATGAAATCGTCCGCCTCCGCCTCGGTCGCGGCTTCACGCGTGGTCATGCCGATGACACCTTTGCCGCCGCGGCGCTGGGCGCGGTAGGAGCTGACGTTGGTGCGTTTAATGAGACCGCTGTGCGTGATGGTGATGATCACGCCTTCGTTG
>JAMFSG010000247.1 GCA_026225155.1 Verrucomicrobiota bacterium | reverse complement strand
CAATAGCTTTTGCGCGTGAGCGAACCAATGCCGAGCATCACCGACATCATACCCGCGAGTCCCGACCAGGCCGAAATCCTGGCCGGGGCGGCGGCGCGGCGGCTGGATTATCCGGCGGCCACATTCCCGATCAGCGGCGCGCGCGGCGACATTATGTTCCGATGCAAAAGTGAAAATGGTCGGCGGACCGAATCTGTGTCCGCCCGACGCGGCGAAGCTCGAACTGATTTTTGCGCTCACGCTCGCGAGCTGGCTGGCGTTTGCAACGAGCCGGGCGCGTTATTCAGCCGTGGGCAAAATGCGTTCGGCGGGTGAAAAAGAACTGATCCTCTGCAATCTCATGGCACGCCGTGCGGATCTGCTGGAACTCGGCGGCTTCAACGAACTGCTGTATCCGAACGAGGAAAATGCGCTGATGGACGAGTTGCAAAAGCGCGGTGGCAAACTGATTTACGATCCGCAATTCATCGTGCACCGCCGTCCGCGCCGGAATTTCAAATCATTTTGCAAAATGCTTTTCACTTACGGCCGCGGCCGCGCCGAACAATTTCGCGTCAATCCAACTTTCGGCTCGGCGATGAATTTCGTGCCGCCGCTTTTTTGCGTCTATTTGCTCGCCGCGATTTTGGCGTCCGTTTTTTTGCCGCCGCGCCCGATGGAGATTTTTCTCGTGCCGTTCACGTTTTATGTGCTGGCCGTGATCTTGCAAACGCTCGCGCTGATTCCGCTGGGCGGTTTGGTGAAGAGTTTTTGTGCGCTGCCGTTCATCGTGCTGACGCATCTGCTTTACGGCCTGGGTTTCTGGCGCGGGCTTTTTACCAAATTAAAAACCAGCGGCGAACGCCCGAAAATCTCGGTCGTTTTGGAAACGATCCAACCGTGATTTGAAATTGAACAGAAGCGAACAAAGGGAACGAAGCTTTGTTTCCTTTGTTGCCTTCTGTTGAAATTCTTCAGTTTTTTTTGTGCCGCTGCCGCTGCGCCTCGTAAAGAAACACCGCCGCCGCCGCACCGACGTTGAGCGAATCCACGTTGCCTGCCATCGGGATCATCACGGCCTCGTCACACGCGGCCAGAACTTCGGCGGAAATGCCCGTGCCTTCGCTGCCGAAAACGAGGCAGCAATCGCACGTGAAATCGGCTTGCGCCAAAGTTCTTTTATCCGTGTGCGGATGCGCGGCGATGCAGCGGACGCCGCGTGCGCGAAGTTCTTGCAAGGCGTCTGCCAGATTTGACGGGTGGGGCGAGCGTCCGCGCGGGCCGCTTTCAGAAATAGCGGCGGATTGCAAATCCCGGCTCGCGGGGACGCTCGCCCCACCGAGTTCAACGATTGGCAGTTGGAAAATTGTGCCCATGGAATTTCTGACGGCGCGGCGCAAAAACGGACTGCAACACGTCGGGCTCACGATCAAGCCATGCGCGCCGAACGCTGCGCAGTTGCGCACGAGCAGGCCAATATTTTCCGCGTTTGTCAGACCATCCACGGTCGCAAAAAGTTTTGGCGACGCACTTTGCGCCAGCAGATCGTCGAGCGAAAATGTGCGCGGAATTTTGCCGACGGCGAGAAAGCCTTGGAACAATTCGATGCCGGTGAGTGTGACCAAAAATTTCCGGTCCGCGAGATAAACTTCAAAGTTTTCCGCGCGCGCAGCGAGCAGCGGACGGAATTCTTCCAGCCGGTTTTCCGGCAGCACGACGGAGACGATTTGAAACTGGCTTTCGAGCAGGCGTTGCACAACCTTGTCGCCCTCGGCCACGAAAATGCCCTGCGCGACGTGTTCAGACGAACGACGCATCGTGCGATAGGGTTCGAGTTCGGGCAGATCGAACGAATTAATTTTTTCTACGCGGAACATGGCGCTGGAGTTTTGCGTGACCGTGTTGAATCGCAAAGGAGAAAATGAACCGGACGCAAGCGCACGACACCGTCATTTTTTTGAAATCCATTTGCGGGCATGGGTTTTTGTGGCATTAAATAAACCATGCAACGCATGGCGCTGGCTGGGAAAAAATCAGGCTTCAAACTTCTTAAAATTTCTTTGTCCGTTCTGCTGCTCGCGATCGCGTGGCGCAGCCCGGCGCAGGATTTTTTGTCCGTCGGCGCACGCGGCGGCGTCTCGTTCAACGGCGGCCTGCATCGTTTTTGGCAGGCGGAAACTTTCGCGAAAATGGATCTGCCGTGGAAGTGGGATTTTTACTCCGACTGGCGGTTTCAGCCCGCGGTGGATGTTTCCGCCGGCTGGCTGCGGGGCGAACGCACGGATGCCTTCATCGGCACGGCCGGGCCGGTGCTGGAACTGAGCAAGGGAAAATTCCCGTTGAAACTGGAAGGCGGCTCCAGTCCGACATATTTGAGCCGCGACCGTTTCGGCACGAAAGATTTTGGCGACCGTTTTCAATTCACCAGCCACATCGGCGTGGTTTGGGACATCACGGAACATTTGAGCGTCGGCTATCGTTTCCAGCACATGTCCAACGCCGGCATCGCCAATCCGAATCCCGGTTTGAACCTGCAGATGATCGCGTTTAGTTACCGGTTTTGATTTACCATTCCAATGCGACGTAGCCGCCCGATTTAATTTTTTCAACGGCAGCGGCAATCTCATTTTGATGCGGCTGGATTTCCGGCCAGCTTGTAGTCGGCAAAACTAAAATGGCGATTTTTCGTCCGGTGAGGTTCTGTTGATATTGAAGATTTTTATCGGTCGTGATGAACAAGTCAAATTCGCGCTCGGCTTCACGCAGTAAATTGCCATTGCTCAAATTCGACCAACCTTTTTCAAACGCGGTGGCGACAGTGTGGTTTGAAAGCGCGCGGCGCAATGGCGCGGGCGTTCCCTGATCGAAAAGAATTTTCACGCGCAGAAATCAATTCACGACGAGGCTGGCTTCCGCAAATTCTAAAACGGCTTCGGCCTGTTTGCGTCCGACGCCGGGAAACCATTCAAGAAAATCATTCACGTTCGCGCCGCTTTCGAGATTTTCAAACAAGGCACGCACCGGCACGCGCGTGTTTTTAAAAACCCACGCGCCGCTGACTTTGGCGGGATCGCGTTCCACCGCTGTGCATTGGCTCCAGTTGAGCATGATCAGACAATACGCTCGTTTAATTTTTCAGGCAAGATTGCTTTCATTAGCCAAAAGTTCGCGCGCTTTTTCAAAAACAGTAGGCATTTTCTCGTGGCCTTTGATTTTAAGCGCAATTGGAAAATAAGAATTAAACAAATTACGAACGCGTTCTGGGTCAAATTGTTCATTTCTGGAATCAGACCAAATTTTTGCCAATTCAAAAAGGACTGCCTCAAAATTTAATGTAATTCCACGAATTCTTGTTTGTAGAAGAAAATCTCGAAGGTGTGGATAGGTTGTTTTATTTTGCTTTAAGAATAATTTTAACGGTTGTGTATGATTAGCTTGTCGCCACGCCTTAAACGTCGCAGCACTGTGATCGTATTGGCGAACGATTGCATCAAGAACTAATATGCACCGTGATACTGCGTTGGCACCGTTAATACTCAATTTCAAGGTGCCATGAAAAACTTGAGTTTCTGCACTGGAAATTGCCTGAACAGATTGCGTTTGTGCGATACGCTCAGATTGATCAAATAGTGAATGTTTTTCGATGAAATGGGGCGAAGACCTCAAAGCTCCTGCTGTGATAATGGTAAATTTTTTGGCATTTGCTAATATTGTTTTTAGTCGGATAAATTCATCTTTGTAAGGATGAAATCTACATTCGCCAATTACTCGCCCAAGATACTCGTGAAATCTGCAAATGATTTCTGCGGAATTTTCAGGCAGATACTTTCTACAGGACTTTGATGTTTCAATTTTGTCTTGCTCAAGTTCAATTAGCGTCAACGTAATATCTTCCAACTGATCCACAGAAATTTCCACCAAGTCTGGAGTCCAATAACCGATTTTCAGATCAACACCCCCATAAAAATAGGAAGCGGAAGACTTTCGAGCCTCAAAGAAAGCGTCATTATCTTTTGCGCCGTCAATTTGAAACAGGAAAAATTTCTGGCATTGGATTTAATCTGTTAAAACTCCAACGTCGTGCATGGCACATCTTGCGCGGCGGTTTGCAATCGGACGTGCGTGGCGCCGATGTGATGGAGTTGCTCGGCCATGATATGTTCCGCGAGTTCGGGCTTGTTGCATTCGCGGCTCAAGTGCGCGAGGTAAAGATGGCGCAATTCGGCGGACATGATAAACGCGGCGGCTTCGGCGGCGGCGACGTTGGAAAGATGGCCGTGGCGACCGAGAATGCGCTGCTTCAAACTCCACGAACGGCGCGGACAATCCTGCAGCATTTTCACGTCGTGGTTGGATTCTAGGACGAGGACGTTTGCGGCGCGGATGCGGTCGAGCACCGCTTTTGTCGCGTGGCCGAGGTCGGTGGCGAAACCGATGTTGCCCGCAACGGTGCGCAAAAGAAAACCAACCGGATCCTGCGCATCATGCGGAATGGAAAATGTTTCGATGAGCAGATCGTTCAATTCAAAATTGTCGCCGGTCTGAAACAGTCGCCAGTCAATCTTCGATTTCATTTGATCCGCGCCGTCCAAGCCATTGAGCGCAGGATTCTTTTTGCTGCTCCATTTGGTTTTGAGCGCCCAGATTGTCGCATCTTGTGTATCACGATTGCAAAAAACCGGGATGTTAAATTTGTCCGCGATGCCGAGCAAACCGCTGATGTGGTCGCTGTGCTCGTGTGTCAGCAAAATGCCGGTGAGATTTTCCGGCGTGCGGCCGATGCTGGCGAGGCGCAACCGAATTTGGCGTGGCGAAAATCCGGCATCCACGAGCACGCGGGCCTCGGCGGTTTCGACGTAGGCGCAATTGCCGGACGATCCGCTGCCGAGGATGGTGAATTTGACGGACACGGATTGAAGTTAATGTCGCGAAAGTGCCGGCGCAAATTGTTTTACTCCGCCCACAAAAATTCCTGCGCTCGCAAGCTTAATCCAAGCTTAAGGTT
>JAMFSG010000246.1 GCA_026225155.1 Verrucomicrobiota bacterium | reverse complement strand
TCGTCGGCCTCATCGAAAAACTGGAGCACGTCACCACTCAATGGTTCAAAGACGAAGGTGACGCCATCATCCTGCTCGGCGACGCGGTGGATCAAGCCGATCCGATTTTCGGTCTCGGCGGCAGCGCATATCTGCAAGTGATTCACGGCCGGAAGAATGGCTCGCCACCGCGCTGCGACCTCGAAGTCGCGAAGACGCTGCACACCACGCTCATCGGCCTGATTCAATCCGGCCTCGTGAAGAGCGCGCACGATTGCAGCGAAGGCGGCCTCGCCGTCGCGCTTGCTGAGAGCTGCATCTCGCAACTAATCGCGCGCGACACACCACGCTTGATTGGTGCGGAAATAGATTTAAGCAGTTTCAAGTTTCAAGTTTCAAGTGTTCAGGCAACAGCGCCAGCCCTACTTGAAACTGAAAACTTGAAACTTGAAACTTTCCGCCTCGACGCCTTGCTCTTTGGCGAAACGCAATCGCGCGTCGTCATCAGTTGCAAACCGCTTGACGCCGTGAAAGTGGTCGAACGCGCCAAGCTCATGGGCGTGCCCGCGATTCAAATCGGCAAAGTCGGCGGCGACAAGCTGACGGTGAAAACGGCAACCGGAGAATTTTCCGCGCCGCTCGCCGAGCTGCACGACGCGTGGTGGAATTCCATTGCCCGCGCAATGGCATAAAATGAAACTTCAACGACCAAGGGCGAATTCAGCATTAACGCTGACGGAACTCTTGGTCGTCATCGCTATCATTGGGATTTTGGCGGCGCTTTTGCTGGCGGCGGTTTCTCAAGCCAAAGCGAGGGCGCAACGGATTCAGTGTGTGAATAATGTGCGGCAACTTGGAATAGCTTTGCAGGAGTTTAGGACGGACAATAATAGTTATCCGACATTCCTAGATCCAAGCGATCATTCTGAAAATCGGTATTGGAAAAATGCTTTGGGATACGAAATGGGAATCCATACCAACACTGGCTATTTTCCAAAGGGCGTCTGGCATTGTCCAAACGCACACAGGCCGTTGAATGCGGTTTGGAATTCACATCCAGAGGCAGGTTATGACGATTATGGCTACAATGTTAATGGGCTTGGCCGTTGGGTTTCCACGAACAATTCACTCGGGCTTGCCCAACATTGGTTGTCGCATTTGCTAAACACATCGCCAGCACCAACGCTTCGAGTAAGTGAATCGCAAATTGTCAGTCCAAGTGAAATGTTCGCAATGGGAGACTCCTTTTTTGGCAGTCCTAGCATCATTGTCGATGGCGTGCCTATTTTCGGTCGCGCAAACGAAGATTGGGTTTCATCATTTGGCTATGAATTTTCTGATCCTGAAAGCACCAAACGAAGTCAAGCTCGTCATCAAGGCAAAGCCAACGTGGTCTTTTGCGACGGCCACGTTGAATCGCCCACGCTGAAATTTCTTTTTGAAGACACCAGCGACCAAGCGTTGAGCCGCTGGAATCATGATCATTTGCCGCATCGCGAAAAATTGTCGCCGTAAAAAATAAAATGTCGCCGCTCACGCACTTTTTCGGAAGCTGGATCATCGCCGCCGCGACAACTGACAATTCGCGTGATCGCAAACTCGTGACGCTGGCAGGCGTGTTGCCGGATGTTGATGGCCTCGGAATTATTGTGGACATGGCGCGTTCGGCCTATTCGGGACAAGATTCATTTTTTTATTACCAATATTATCACCATTATCTGACACACGGCTGGCCGGCGGCAGTTGTTTTTACGATTGTGCTTACCTGTTTTGCGCGACGACATTTCCGAACGGCTTTATTGTGTTTCCTAGTTTTCAATCTTCATCTGCTTTGCGATTTGTTCGGTTCGCGCGGACCAACGCCAGCCGACATTTGGCCGATTCCTTATGGCGAACCACTTTTTCATCATCCGATTTTTTCCTGGCATGGCCAATGGCGTTTAGACGGCTGGCAGAACATGACGATTTTTGTATTCCTTGTGTTTTTGGAACTTTGGCTGGCAACGCGCCGCGGTTATTCGTTTGTGGGATTCTTCAACCAGAAGTTGGATAAAATTTTTGTTGATGTGCTCAAGAAATGGAAACGCGATCTTTTTGGCAAATCCGGCAAGTGATCAATTTACTTTGAACAAAATCTTCGTTTGCACGCTCCATTCTTCTGAAATCATGAAAGATTATCGGTATC
>JAMFSG010000245.1 GCA_026225155.1 Verrucomicrobiota bacterium | reverse complement strand
TGGACGACGCTGGTGAATCAAAAAATGTATCTGTGTCCGAGCGACGACACAAACAGTCCGCTATTCAAATTGCGACCGCAGCAGATTTCCAGTTATGTGATGAACGGCGCCGTGTGCGGTTACGCCCGCGCGTTGAATCCGCCGGTGAAATTGTCGCACTTGTCGCCAAGCGGCGTGGCGTTTTGGGAAGGCAACAACGCCACCGCTGAAGACAATGAAAATCTTTTCAATGACGGCGCGAGTGTGCCCAATGAAAACACCAGCGGTCGCCACGGCAAAGTCGCCATCCTCGGCGCCTTCGACGGTTCGGCAAGTTTGATGCAAATCGTCGTCTGGGGAGAAAAAGCGGCAGAGAACAACGCCAACGAATTATGGTGTTTTCCCGATAGCCCAAACGGGCAGTAAAAATGAAAATTACAAAATCAATTTTCACCAGCCGCGCGTTCACGTTGATCGAATTGCTCGTGGTCATAGCGATCATCGCGATTCTGGCGGCGATGCTTTTGCCCGCGCTCGCGACGGCGAAACAAAAGGCATGGACGACGAGCTGCACTTCCAATCTGCATCAAATCAGTTTGGGCATGAGGATGTATGCGGATGACAACCATGAATTTTATCCCGAATCCGGCACTAAAATTTCATGGGGCACCAATGATGGCGCGCCACCCGTCGGCTCGGGAAAGCGCGGATGGATGGAGCAGATCATTTCTTACACGCAAAACACGAATGCCTATCATTGCCCGGGCAATGTGCAATTGCCATCGGCCAACCAGTCGCCGTTCAATTATTTCAACGGCTGCCGCGCGGCGTTTGTGGCGACAGGCGGTTTTGCATCGGTAAAAAACACGTCGCTTTTGTTTCCGTCCGCTTATGTGTTGTCGGGCGACACGATTGACAACGCGCAGTATTTTCTGCGCGACGATTGCGACAAGGATGATTACTCGCAGGACTGTGTCGGCGGCGAATCGGATGTGCCGGCGGACGAGCAGGTGCAATGGCAGGCGCACACGAAAGGCCAGAACATCCTCTTCGCCGACGGCCATGTGAAATGGTATAAAGGCTACAACGCGAACGAAATGACGTTCAATTATTCGGTCATGACGAATTGGCTGCAGTAAGTGTGGCGGCAAACCGCACGACGGGTTTTGAAAATTCCCACGGGCGAAAATCCATTTTGGTTTTCTTCGTTTTTTATTTGCGCTTCGAATCTTACTTGCGTTAAGTGACGGTGGGTGAAATGAAATTATGAATGACCTGACTCAATCCCGCTGGCTGCCGGTCGTGCTGTTGACCTGCTCGAACATCTTCATGACCTTCGCTTGGTATGGCCATCTGAAATTCAAGGACAAGCCGCTGCTGCTCGTCATTCTCGCAAGTTGGGGCATCGCATTTTTTGAATACTGTTTTCAAGTGCCGGCGAACCGCTGGGGCAACTCGGTTTATTCCGCCGCGCAACTCAAGATCATCCAGGAAGTGATCACGCTGTCGGTGTTCGTCGTTTTCGCAATTTCTTATCTGCATGAGAAATTCCGCTGGAATTATGTGGCGGCATTTGTGTGCCTCATCGCCGCTGTGGCCTTCGCGGTCTGGCCGCAAAAACCATGACGGAAAAATGAACTGCGGATGGCGCGGATGAACACGGATTGGAAAAGACGGTTTTACGCGAATCCCGCTAATTTTCGCGAATTGATTTTGCCCGCTTTGAATTCGTGAAATTCGCGTCAACTTGTTTTTATCCGTGTCCATCCGTGGTTAAAATATTTCCCCCGTTTGGTCTGGCGGAGAAAACTCGCTTGGCAGTTCCGTGGCGTTCTGTTTAATTGGCCGCGCCCGATGACTAAATTTCCCGCCATGCTTGCGCTGGTGCTTTGCGCCGCGCTTTTTTCTTTTTCTGCAAAGGCGCAGGACGACACCAATGATGTCATCGAAGCGTTGAGCAAGGTGATTCCGGGTTTGCCGGCGGGCAGCTTTGACTATGACCCGGCTGCCGGCGTGATGCATTGGACGAATTGGGTTTATTTCAAACACAACGACATCCATGGTGATACGGCGTTGTCAGCCCAGAGCGCGTGGGTGAACACAAAGACGGGCGATGTGCGGGCAGATGGCGATGTGCATATCGAATCCGGCGACCAGCTTTGGGTCGGCGACCACATTGATTACAATTATCTCACGCACCGGATGAGCAGCGAACAATTTCGCAGCGGCATGGCACCGGTTTTTGTCGGCGGCACACAATTGTCGGGATTGATCAGCAAGGAAAAAGGCGCGACCAACGAAATGACCGCGACGAATGCGTTCGTCACGACGGATGACGTGAGCGATCCGGTGTATCGCATCCGCGCCAGCCGCATCAAAATTATTCCCAACAAATCGGTGGAGATGTGGAACGCAGTTTTCTATCTCGGCAACGTGCCGGTGTTTTATTTTCCATATTATCAACGCAGCCTCGGCCATCGTGTGAATCATTTTACCTTCACGCCGGGTTATCGCAGCCGTTACGGCGCGGAAATGCTGGCCACTTACAACTGGTATGTCGGCGACTGGGCGGACGGAAAAATCCACGCGGACTATCGTTCAAGCCGCGGTCCGGGTTTCGGGCCGGACGTGAATTTGCATCTCGGCCAATGGGGCGAAGCGACGGTGAAGTATTATTATTTGCACGACCGCAAGCCGAATAGCGACACGAACAACCTGCCGTTTTTTGGCAACATCCCGAAAAACCGCCAGGAATTTTATTTGGGCTGGCAGGCGACACCGGCCACGAATTTGAACGTCAAAGCGCTCATTAATTATCAATCCGACCCCCTGGTTCT
>JAMFSG010000018.1 GCA_026225155.1 Verrucomicrobiota bacterium | reverse complement strand
TGGCCAATGGTGCGCGGACGGATTTTTGTCAATTTCTGCCGCGCCTCCAACCGCAAGCTTGGAACCGTTGCATAATCAAAGGTGTCAGGAATATTTTTGTCTTCTAATTTTTTGGTCCGCTCCACTTCAATTTCTTGCCGGTCTATGTAGCCCGCATACTTGATTGCAATCTCAACCTGCTGGATGACTTCATCAGACAAATTCTCCTGGCGATTTGGCAAATCGCGATAATTCATTTCCGGTCGCGAAAGAATTTTTGCGAGCAAATTTTTTTCGTAAAATGTTTTATTCAAACGACTTAACTCGTTTTGAATGGCGTCTCTTTTGGCTGCAAATTTGTCTCTGTTTCGTGTCGGCAATAATTCAATATTAGAGCCAATTTGACTCAATCTCAAGTCCGCATTATCCTGTCGCAAAAGCAAACGATATTCCGCGCGCGACGTGAACATCCGATAGGGTTCCGAAGTTCCCTTGGTCACCAAATCATCAATCAACACGCCGATATAAGCTTGATCGCGCCGCAAAACAATTGGTTCAAGATTTTTGATTTTTTGGACGGCATTGATTCCTGCCATCAATCCTTGTGCCGAAGCTTCTTCGTAACCTGACGTGCCATTGATTTGACCGGCTAAAAATAGATTGCCGCAGACCTTCGTTTCAAGCGTTGGATGCAATTGCGTCGGAAAAGCAAAGTCATATTCAACTGCATAAGCCGGGCGCAAAATTTCGGCATTCTCGCAACCGATGATTGTCCGCACCATGTCCACTTGAACTTCAAACGGCAAGCTAGTCGAACAACCGTTGACGTAAAATTCATCCGTGCCAATTCCTTCCGGCTCCAGAAAAATCTGATGCCGTTCCTTTTCGGCAAATTTTACGATTTTATCTTCAATGGATGGACAATAGCGTGGACCGATACCTTCAATCTGTCCCGAATACATCGGCGACTTGTGTAAATTTTTACGAATAATCTCCGCCGTTTTTTGAGTCGTGAAAGTGATATGACACGGTAGTTGGCCGTTGATCCGATCCAAGATAGAACCCGGCGGATATTTACCATTTGAAAGATTCAAAACCGGCGACGGAATGTGCGATTGTTCCATGTGGAACAAATCATCTTTCCAAAATGTAAAATATGGAACCGGTTCATCGCCGTATTGTGGCTCCATTTTCGCGAAGTCAATCGAACGACGCAGCAAACGCGGCGGTGTGCCGGTTTTTAATCGGCCAAGTTCGAGACCGATTTCTTTCAACGAGCCCGAAAGACTCATCGCCGCTGAATCACCAGCGCGTCCACCAGATTGCTGATTTGATCCAATGTGCATCAAGCCACGCAAGAAAGTGCCGGTCGTAATAATAACTGCCTTGCCAAAGTATTGAACTTCAAGCGTGGTCTCAATTCCAACCGCAAAACCATCTTTGTGAAGAATTTTGGCTGATTGGCCTTGTTTGACGTCAAGATTCGGCTCGGACTCGCAAACCCATTTTAATCTGAACTGATAAGCCTTTTTATCACATTGTGCGCGTGGAGCCCAAACAGCGGGACCTTTTTTTGTGTTGAGCATTCTGAACTGCAGCCCAGTCATATCGGTGGCTTTGCCGATTTCACCGCCAAGCGCATCAATTTCGCGCGCCAAATGCCCTTTCGCCAATCCGCCGATGGCAGGATTACAAGACATCTGCCCAATTGAATCGGCATTGATGGTCAATAAAAGCGTCTCACAGCCCATTCTTGCCGATGCCAGCGCAGCCTCGACCCCAGCATGACCGGCACCCACTATAATCACATCGTATTTTTTTGGATAGATAAACATGAAGAACGAATCATTCTACTTAACTAAACATTGCATTTCGAGTTTTTAATTGAGACCAAATTGAACAAAATTGAATGGTTCAATTTAGATTGTCACCCGCGCATCTTAGTTCCGCTTCCACAATTTCCGATAAAAACTCCCACTCAAGTTCGATCAAACCAATTCCTTCAAAATCATTTTCCCGGCATCACTGGCAAGGTAATGCGGATGGTTGTGCCGCGACCAACTCGCGACTGAATGCGAATTTGTCCTTGATGAGTTTCTATGATGCGACCAACAATCGCCAGGCCAAGTCCAGAACCTTTAGTTTTCGTAGTTGCCAAAACTGCTTTGAAAGCACGTTTTTGCTGTTCTTCGCTCATGCCGTTGCCAGTGTCTTTGAACTCTAAAATGACCTGTGCCGAATTATCGGAATTCTGAATTGAACGCGACTTTACTGTTAACGAACCGCCATCTACCATCGCTTCCGTGGCATTTAGGATCAAATTCAAGAAAGCTTGCTCAAGTTGGGGCGCATCACCAAGAACTAATGGTAAATTTGGCTGTAAATCGCGCAAGAGTCTGACGTTTTGGTTTGCCAACTTGTGCCGGACGAGTAAACCAAGCTCATCTACCAAATCATTAATGTTAACGGGGTCGAATTTCGGTTCAGTTGTGCGGGCAAAATCCAATATCTGCTCTACAATCTTGTTTAGATGTTCAATTTTGGATTCAATGATTTTCGTGTCTTTTGCGCGCGGGTCGTTTGGTTCAAATTTCAGATCTAATGAATGATAAAGCAACTTCATAACTGTCAATGGGTTGCGAATTTCATGAGCCACTTCAGCGGCCAGCAAACCAAGTGCGGAAAGTTTTTCGTTTTGTCGCAACTGTTCTTCAACATCCACCAAACGTTCGTAAAGCCGGGCTTTTTCAATGGCGATGGCCGACAGCTCCGCCAGCGCGCTTAAAATTTTAATCTCTTCATTTGAAAAGTTGTAAAGCCTTGCGGTATAAACATTTAGCGCGCCAATGGTTTGGCCGGAAAAAACCAGCGGGACGCTTAAAAGCGAAACCAGATTTTCGCGCCGGGCAAGTTCCACGTTTTGATAACGCGTATCTGATTGCACATTAGCCACTTGCAATGCTTTTTTGCGGCGGACGACGACGCCGATCAAACTTTCTTCGACGCCGAGGCGCGGCTTTTTGATGTAAGCATCGCCAGCGCCATAACTGGCGCGCAGATCGAGCCAATCGCGGGTTTCATCGAGCAACATCAGCGAACACATCCGCGCACGCATCAATTCGCAGGCTTCGCGGGTAATGGCACGCAACGCTTCGTCCAAATTCAAAGTGGAATTGATGGTGCGGCTGACGCTGGCGAGCGACTCGAACAACATCACTTTCAGACGCAATTGTTCGTAGAGCCAAGTATTGTGGATGACTTTGGCTGCTTGAATGGCAAGTTCCTGCAACAATTCTTGGTCGTCGGCGGAAAAAGCGTTGGCGCGGTCGGAATCCACGTTGATGACGCCGCGAACTTCGCCTTTGACTTCCAACGGCACGGCGAGTTCCGAACAAACATCGCGGCGGACGCTGACGTAGCGTTTGTCCTGCGTCACGTCGCCGACGCGCGCGGGTTTGCCGTGGCGCGCGACCCAGCCGGTGATGCCTTCGCCGACGCGCAATTTTAATTTCCGCGCGGCGGAAGAAAGATTTTGCGCGGCGTGAATTTCGAGAAAATTCGTGGTGGGATTGATGAGCACGAGCGAACCGCTGGATGCACGCATGACGCGGACGGCTTCGCTGACGATAAGTTGCAGCGCCTCCTGCGAATCAAGCGTCGAGTGGATGACGTTGCTCACTTGGTAGAGCAAACTCATCCGCTCCGGCGTCAATTTTGGTTTTGAAAATTCCTCGGTCACCAAATCAGTTTTGAATTTTTAATTTTGAGCTTTTAGTTGGCGGCCAAAAACTCGCGCGTCCAAAGTAGAACTCAAAACAGAAAATTCAAAACTAAAAACTCAACGGATTCGCAATGTAAGAAAAATTCCGAGGGTGGCGAATATCAAATTTGGCAGCCACGCGGCGAGCCAGGCGGGTAAATAACCATTCATACCCAAAGCCAATCCGACTTGTTGCAAAACAAAAAAAGCGAAACAAATGAAGATGCTGCCGGCGACGCCAAAGAAAAGATTCCGCCGTCCGGGAGCCGCGCCAAATGGAATGGCAATGAACACGACGACCAGACACATCCACGGTGCGGCGATGCGGCCGTGAAGTTTTGTCAGCAGTCGGGCTTTTTCCTTGCCGGAAACATCAGGATTTTGGCGCAGGTATGGCCATAATTCCGATAACGGAATGTCCACGCCGCGCGACGCGAGCAATCCATTGGCGGCGCTGAATCTCAATTCCCGCAAAATCTGTTTCGGCGTTTCCTCGAATTCCGGCATGGTGATGTAATTGGTGGAAAACGACGGAACCAAACTTCCGCGCCCATTAACTTGGGCATACATCTGCACGTTGGAAAAAGCCCACACTTCATTCGTATAAATTGCGCTATCAGCCAAAAGTTCCTGCCACGAACCATCGGGCAATGTCCAGGTGACATTGGGATTCAACACTGCCGTCGTAATAGCGTCATATTTATTAAACTGCCAGGTGCGGTGGGCGCGGCTGTTGTGAAAGCCATTATTATCAAACTGCGTTTTGCTTTTGGCTGTGCCTTCCTTTTTAACGTAGCGATTGAGGATTTGATCCGACCATTCATTGCCAAGCGGAACGACCAGTTCATTCAACGCAAAATAAACTCCGACAGCGGCCACGCCGACAATAAAATAAGGGGTGCACAAACGCCACAAGCTCACGCCCGCCGCGCGCAAAGCGGTGATTTCATTGTAACGCGCATGATGTGTCAGCGCGTAAAGCAACGCCAGAAGCAGCGCGATGGGCAGCACCATCACAAAAAATCCCGGCGTCATCGCGGCGGCATATTCCACGCAATCGAGGGCATGCAGTTTGCTTTCCTGCATATGTTCCAGTTCCGTGAAGAAAAAAAACGAAATCCAGAACACGAGAAAACCGCCGAGGCAATAAGCCAGCGGCGTGAACAATTCGCGAAAAAGGTATCGGTCATGCAACCGCATGGACGCAGGTTAAACGGCGCGCGGCGTTTCTGCCAACCGAATTGATGGCCAGATTTTGATAATTCAAAAATGCAACCCGGTTTTTGGCGGACGGCGAAACTGCTTGCCATCTTATTTTATAAAGGCATAATTCACGCCCCATTGGTTGGGCTGGTAGCTCAGTTGGTAGAGCAGTGCCCTTTTAAGGCATTTGTCCGGGGTTCGAGTCCCCGCCAGCCCACCAACTTTCGCATAAATATCTGAATGCGAAGGCTCTCGCTATATTCTCAATTTGTTTTTTACCGGCTCCTGCGTTAAATTTCACAAATCAAAAGCGGAACACAAATTAAATTCTGGGGAGTGCGCGGTTCCATCGCCACGCCGGGCGCGAATACTGTGCGCTACGGCGGTAACACGACTTGCATCGAAATTCGTTCCGGCGCAGACATCATCATTCTCGACGCGGGAACCGGTTTGCGCAAACTCGGCCAGTCGCTGCTCACGGAATTCAAAAAAAAGCCGCTGAACCTCACGCTGCTCCTTTCGCACACGCATTGGGATCACATTCAAGGTTTGCCGTTTTTTGCACCGATCTACGAATCGCGCTGTCGGCTGCGCATTCTTGGTTCCGAAGGTGCACGCAACAATCTCGTCGCCGCGATTACCGGCCAGATGGAAAGCACTTATTTTCCCGTGCCGTTCTCGCAATTGCCCAGCAACATCGAAATTGAGGAGCTAAAAGATTTTAATTTCGACATCGGCGACGTGCTTGTGCGCGCCCAACGCGCGAATCATCCCGGCGTTTGTGTCGGTTACCGGCTCGTATCGCCGGACGGCATCGTCGCTTTTTTTCCCGACACCGAACCGCGCACCGGCGGTGCCGACCGCGACATGATTGATTTTGTGCGCGACGCCGACGTGCTGATCCTCGATTCTCAATACGACCGCGCGGAATACAAAGAACACATTGGTTGGGGCCACGGCTGTGTGGACGATTCCGTCGCGCTTGCGCTACAAGCTGGCGTCAAACACCTTTATCTTTTCCATCACGACCCCGACCACGACGACAAAAAAATTGATGCGCTGGTCAAACACGCCCGCCAAATCGTGGCCAAGAAAAAAGGAAAATTAAAAGTGGACGCCGCGCGTGAAGGATTGACGATTCAGTTGGGCGGAAAAGGTTCACGGTAAAATTTTGTCGCGCGATAAAATTCAAATAATTAAAACAGGAAGACAGGAATCAAATTTGTTCCTGCATCCGTACTTTCCTTATTAAAAATCAAACCGGCTTTTCGCCGTAATTGATTGCCATCGCGCCGCCGAGCAGATTGATGAGGCGGACGTTCACCAGTTTCAGCTCGCGCATTTTTTCCGCCACGGCCAGTTGCGCCGGATAATGTTTCAGCGATTCCAAAATGTAGGCGTAAGCCGAGGCGTTGCCGCAAAATAAAAGTCCGATGAGCGGCACGGACATTTTCAAGTGGGTAAAATAAATCGCACGCCAGAGCGAATTCGCCGGTTTGCCAAAATCCAAAACAATCAGCCGCGCGCCGGGCTTGGCCACGCGGAACATTTCATCCACGCCGCGCTGCCAGCTCGTCAAATTGCGCAAACCGTAACCGACGGTCACGATGTCGAAAGAATTTTCCGCAAACGAAAGCTGCTGCGCGTCGCCCTGAACGAATTGCGGATTGCGGATTGCGGATTGCGGATTTTCATTCTGGCTTCCGGCTGCTGACTTCTGACTTCTATTCTGCGCGACTTCGAGCATTTGCTGGCTGAAATCCAGACCGGTCGTTTCCGCGCCACGTTGTGCGAGGGCAAACGAAATATCGCCCGTGCCGCAGCACAAATCCAACGCGCGTGCGCCGGGGGAAACTTTTGCGAGATCCACCACGCGACGTTTCCAAAGCCGGTGCAAACCGAAACTTTGCAAGTCGTTGATCAAATCGTAGCGGCGGGCGATGCGGGCGAAAAGGTCGTTGACCTTCACCGCGCGTTGTTCGCCAAGCGCGTAAAAAGTCTTGCTCACGGACAGAGTCTAGCGATGACGGCAGCCCAAGGCAAAGCGCAGAAATTACTTTGCGCCATTGAGATCTTTCGCTAGTTTAAGTCCATTACTTGGATGAAGTTTTGATTTTCCATTATGAGCACCGGTTCACCCGCAACGTCTGGCAAAAAGATTTTGGTCATTGATGACAATGAAGTCGTCATCAAGACGATTTCCTTGAAATTGCAGGGCGCAGGTTACCAAGTGATCACGGCGATGGACGGCACGGAAGCGGTCGCCGCCGCGCGCAAAGAAAATCCTGATTTAATCCTGCTCGACATCAGTTTTCCGCCGGACATGAGCGGCGTGCCGTGGGACGGTTTTCGCATCATGGAATGGTTTCACCGGCTTGAATCGTCAAAAAAAATTCCCATCGTCGTCATCACCGGCAATGAAGATCCCAAGGCCAAGGAACGCGCGACGAACGCGGGCGCGGTCGCCTTTTTTCAAAAACCGCTGGAACACGATTACCTGTTGAAAGTCATCCGTGCGACGCTGGGCGAATCGGTGGCTCTCTAAAAAATTCAGGCTTGCCAGCCGCGTGTTGTTCTATAAGATGACCTTCCGTTTCTGAAAGCGAGCGTAGCTCAGTTGGTAGAGCATCACGTTGCCAACGTGAATGTCGAGGGTTCGAATCCCTTCGCTCGCTCCATTTTTAATTTCGCCGGTTTTTTGCCATCCACTACATCGCTTTTTCTGGACAAAGATTTTTGCGCCAAGCAAAGTCCCTGCCATGAGACAAACGAAAGCAAGATGGAATTTCATCCTCTGGAATGAAACGATTGGCTTCACTTTTTTGATCGCGCTTTCATGGCTGGTGGAATGGCTCCATATCCCGCATCTGATTTTCGGAGAACCATTTACGCCCAACTGGCACCGGGCCATCCTGCGCACAATCGTGATGTTGATGATCTGGCTTTGGGTTCATCTAGTGACCAAACGCTTGCTTAAGCGGCTGCATCATCTCGAAAAATTTCTGCTCGTCTGCAGTTGGTGCCGCAAGGTTTCTCATCACGACGAATGGCTGACGATGGAAAAATATTTTGACTCGAAATTCGCCACGCATACTTCACACGGCATGTGTCCCGAGTGCGTGAAAAATGAATTGAAAGGGATCAAACCGAAGGAACGCTGGTAAAAATTCTAAACTATTTCCACCGGACATTTCGGCAGCGCGTCGAGAAAAGCCTGTCCGTATTGCTTCGTCAAAATCCGGTTGTCCAAAACCACCACGATGCCCGTGTCCGTTTTCGTGCGGATCAAACGGCCGACGCCTTGACGAAATTTCAAGATCGCTTCGGGCAAAGAAAATTCGCTGAATGAATTTCCGCCGCGCGCCTCGATCGCCTCGATGCGCGCCTCGATCAACGGATGATCCGGCACCGCGAACGGCAGCCGCGTAATGATGACATTGCTCAACGCCTCGCCCGGCACATCCACGCCTTGCCAAAAACTATCCGTGCCGAACAGCACAGAATCCACATCGTCCTTAAATTTTTCCAGCATCGTCGAACGCGGCGTGCCCGTGCCTTGCACGAATAAATTAATTTTCTTTTCGTCAAAAAACGGCTGCATCCGATCCGCGACTTCTTG
The DNA here is from genome assembly GCA_026225155.1 of Verrucomicrobiota bacterium. Taxonomy (GTDB): domain Bacteria; phylum Verrucomicrobiota; class Verrucomicrobiia; order Limisphaerales; family UBA11358; genus UBA11358. The sequence goes on along the minus strand of JAMFSG010000018.1, from coordinate 4,082 downwards.
CATCAATTTATAACTCGTGAACAACACGAACGCCTTGCCATGCGTCTGTTGGATAAAATGTTTGATCCAGTGAATCAACGCATCCGAATAACCAGTCTCGCGTGGCTCGGGCATTTTTTTTACGGTGAACAATTTCATCTGTCGCGCGTAATCAAACGGCGTGCCGACTTGCAACTGCGTGGCCGATTGCGCGCCAACCCGGCGGATGAAATAATTCAATCCCTGGTTCGCCGATGAATTTTCGCCGCGACCAACTCGTTTGAGATTTTCGGCGACAACTTCTGACTTCTGACTTCTGACTTCTGACTTCGGCGACGAAGTCGCCAACGTCGCGCTCGTCATGATGATTGAAGTGTCCGTTTCAAAAAGCCGTTGGCGTAAAAAATCCGCCACGTCCACCGGCGCGGCGTTGAGCGCGAGATTGCGATGAATCTTGCCGCCGCGTTCGACCCAATAAACATGATCGTCCGCTTGCTGGCTCAAAAATTCCGCGACCTCCACTTTCAATTCGCCAAGCCGACGATTGCATTCGATCAATTCTTGGCCAATGTCCTTGTCGTCGCTCGTTTTGATCAATTCGCTGACGGCCTCACGCAATTTTTGGATCGGCAGCGTGACATTATCTTTCACCAATTCCGCGCGCCGAATCCGCAATTCTTTCCATTCGCGTTTGGTGGGACGTGACTCCGCCGAGCCAAAATTTTTCTTGGGCGTTGTCGCCTGAATTTCTTCGCACGCCGTTTCCACGCTGTCGAAAAATTTGTCCGACTCGCTCAAAATATCGGAAACCAATTTCACCGCGTTGCCTTGCCGCAACGTCGCGAGCAGACCTTTTTCCGTGCGCGGATTCCACAAACGATTCAGCGCGTAACGCACCTGCCCGCTCGAAACGCTCAAGCCGATGTGCCGCGACGCGACGCTCTCCATCGTGTGCGCCTCGTCAAAAATCACGAAGTCGTTCTTGAACAAAATGCCGCCTTCAATCTCTTCCTCGATGCCGCCGAGCAGTGTAAAAAAAAGCGTGTGGTTCAAGATCAAAACGTCGGACGAAAGAATTTTATTCCGCACGCGTTGAAAAAAACAGACGTCGTGATCTTTCGCGAAATCCGATTGCAGTCCGCACGTTTTCGGTGAACAAAGTCCGCGCTCGGAACAAACTTGCGCCCAAACTTTCGCGTCCGGCTCGATCTCAAAATCCGACAAGCTGCCGTCCTTCGTTTCTTTTGACCACTCGTAAATGCGTTGCAATTCTTCCGCCTCGGACGACGTGAAAAGATGTCCGCTTTGCTGCATCGCTTTTTGCAAACGGCGCGTGCACAGATAATTCGCACGGCCTTTCAACATGGAAAAACTGAACTTCACCGGCTCCGGCAATGCGCCCAAAACGCCCGCCAACATTGGTAAATCTTTTTCCGTGAGCTGTTCCTGCAGATTGATCGTGTGCGTGGAAATGACCGCTTTCTTTTTTTGCGCGACGGCAAAAAGAATCGCCGGAATTAGATACGCGAGCGATTTGCCGACGCCCGTGCCGGCCTCGACCGCGAGATGTTCCTGATTTTGCAACGCGCGCGCGACGGCCATCGCCATCTCCTGCTGCTGCGGACGAAATTCAAAATTCTTCGAGCGCGACAAAATTCCCGTCGGCGAAAAAATCTCTTCCACCTGAGAAACTAAATCCGCGCCGATGGGTTGTTGTTCGATGACCGAAATCATTTTTTGTCACAAGAGTTTTGCAGATTGGCCGCACACACGCTATTTTCTTTTCCTATGTCCAACCGGATTGATTATCGCGCGGCGGCACCGGAAACGTTTCAGGCATTTCTGGCCGTTCACAAACACATCACCCAAGTTTTTACCGACGCCAAGTTGCGCGCGCTCATTGACCTGCGCGTTTCCCAGATCAACGGCTGCGCGTTCTGCCTCGATATGCACGCCAACGAGGCGCGGCATCTGGGCGAATCGCAACAACGGCTCGATTGCCTGGCCGCGTGGCGCGAAACATCGTTCCTTTCCGACCGTGAACGCGCCGCGTTGGCGTGGGCAGAAGCCATTACACTTGTCGCCGAGACCCATGTGCCGGATGAAATCTACATCGAAGTGAAAAAACATTTTGCCGACAAGGAGATCGTAGAATTGACCGCAGTCATCGGCATGATCAATCTTTGGAATCGCATCAGCATTTCCTTTCGCGCCGAACCGAAGGAACGAAAATAATTTCAAAGCACTGCGGTGCTCAAAACCACTTTCAACGACGCGGTTTTTCCCGGTGCGAGGGAAATTTTGCTTTCGCCAACATTGCCGGATTCGACACAGACCATTTCCTTGTATTCGTCGTCGCCGAAATCGGTCATCGCTTTCGCCTTGTCAATCCACAGGTTCCAGATGACCGCCGAAGCTGAACCGGATTTTTCGACGAGAATTTTCCGGCGCAATTTGGCGTCATGGATTTCCACCGTGCCGGTCGCATTCAAATAAACGCGGTCCACTTCGGAAGTGATTTTGATCGCGTCGTTGGTTTCGAGTTTGCGCGCAAAATTTTCCACCTTGTCCAAATACTCGTGACCTTTAAGTCCGGTGATGGAAACCTGCGCGACGTCGCCGACGGAAAAATAAGTGTGCAGGCAATCTTCAAAAATAAAATCCTGCGCCGAGGAATTTTCGACGCGCAATTCCATTGTTAGTTTTTCCGCGACGGTCACGATGAAATTCACTTTCGCTGCCGGCCAACCGGCTTGAACCAGCAAATTTTCCGGCAGCAGAAAATTCAATTTCACACTGCCGTCCGGCGCGACGCTGGTTTCAACCAATTCCCATTCCGCTGTGCGCGCGAAACCGTGCATCACGTTGCCTTCGCGCGCACCGAACCACGGAAAACAGATCGGCACGCCGCCGCGAATCGCTTTGCCCGGTGCAAAAAGACTTTTACGGCTCAAAAATATCAGCGGCGGTTCGCCGTTTTTTTGAAAATGCGTGATGTGCGCGCCATGCAGATAAATTTCCGCCGTGCTGAATTTGCTAGTAACGATAACTTTCGGCAGTCCACCGCTTTCAGAAACGATTTGCAACGCGCCGGGAATCTCAAAATTTTTCATGGCGCATGGATTATCAATCGCTGCGGGCGGCCGGGCAAGTTTCTAATGACTTGCATTTTTCGGAGCGTCGCATGAAATAAAGCCGTGAAGCGTTTCATTTTTTTATGGGCGACGATTTTGTGTTCCGGGGCGGCGGCTTTCGGTCAGACGGTGGCCACGCGCGCGGATTTTCTCAAGATTATTGACCGGCCGCTTGTGCCGTTCGCGCCGCAAATTGAAAAATTATCGGTGACGAACGGATTGGTTGAATTTCATTTTTCGTTCGCCTCGGATGCCAAACAGCGCGTGCCGGGTTTGTTGCTGGAAAATGAAAACATCAAAAACCGGCGACCAGTGGTCATCATCATGCACGGCACCGGCGGGCGCAAAGAAGATGAATTGCCGCTGTTGCGCCAGCTCGCGCGCAAAGGTTTTGTCGCGGTGGCCATTGACGGACGTTATCACGGTGAACGCTCCGTGTCCGGCCACGGTTCCGCCGAATATCAGGACGCCATCGTGCGCGCGTGGCGCGGTTCCGGCGAGCATCCGTTTTTTTACGACACGGTTTGGGACATCCGGCGGCTGGTGGATTATCTCGCGACGCGCGACGACGTGGACGCCACGCGCATCGGCCTGACAGGAATTTCCAAAGGCGGCATCGAAACTTATTTGACAGCGGCAGTGGATCAGCGCATCGCCGTCGCCGTGCCGTTCATCGCCGTGCAAAGTTTTGACTGGGAGCTGAAAAACAACGACTGGCAGGGCCGCATCGCCACGATTCAAAATGGTTTCAACACGATTGCGAAAAGCGAGGGCGTGACGAATGTGGATTCGGCAACCGTGCAAAAATTTTACGACCGCGTTGTGCCGGGAATTTATTCGGAATTTGACGGGCCGCAAATGTTACCGCTCATCGCGCCACGCCCACTCCTGGTGATCAATGGCGACCGCGATCCGAATTGCCCGCTGCCCGGCGTGGAATTGGCGGTGGCTGCCGCGCAGAAAACCTAC
>JAMFSG010000244.1 GCA_026225155.1 Verrucomicrobiota bacterium | reverse complement strand
TGAACGGACGCTCGAGCCGGTAAGTCGTGCGATCCATCGTCACCGCGCCTTCGCCCATCGCCTCAAGCAGCGCCGCCTGCGTGCGCGGACTGGCGCGGTTGATTTCGTCCACCAAAACCATCTGCGAAAAAATCGGGCCGAAACGAAAATCTTTGCGTCCGGTCGTCGGGTCGAGAATGAAATCGCCGATGACATTTTCCGGCTGCAAATCCGGCGTGCATTGGATACGTTTGAACGAACAGCCGACACTCTGCGCGATCGCGCGCGACAACATCGTTTTCGCCACGCCGGGAACATCTTCGAGCAACATATGACCTTCCGCAAAAAGCGCCGTGACCGCGAGCGTCACCTGTTCTGGCTTACCAACAATGACGCGTTGAACATTGGCGATGATCTGTTGCGCGATTTCAGAAAGTTTGGCGGCGGGGAAAATATTTTCCGGCGGCGGTGTGACGACCAGTTTTATTTTCTCATTCGGTGCACGTCCTTCGCGCGGCTGCAAAATACTTTTGCCGCAACTCGGACACGCGAAATTTTCGCCGACCATCCAGTCGGGAATCTCAAAATTATAACCGCAATGCTGACAAACGCGTTTGGGCATAAAATATTTGCGGGACGGACGGCGTGTCGCCGTCCCATTTTTTCAAACCACCACACTGCGTTTCGATAAAACATTCATCACATAACGTCCGGCCTTCGACTGCAATTTCACTTTGGCGCCAAAAGTTTGCGAAAGGGTTTTCGTGGTCAGCGTGGCTGATTTTTTGCCGGCGGCAAGCACTTTGCCGCTTTTCAAAACCAACACGTCGGAAAACACCGGCATGATTTCTTCCACATGATGCGTCACCAAAATCAACGTCGGCGCATTTTTATTTTGGCCGAGCCGTTGGATGAATTGCAAAAAATGTTCGCGCGCAGCCGGATCAAGTCCGGCGCACGGCTCGTCCAGAATCAAAACGCGCGGCTTCGCCATCAATGCGCGACCAATCAACACGCGCTGGCGTTCGCCTTGCGACAACACGCGCCATTCACGATCGGCAAGATATTCGCATTCGACTTGCCGCAATAATTTCCGCGCCTGATTTTTTTCGGCGCGGCTCAGCCGCCCCCAAAAATCAATCATCGCGTATTTGCCGCTGGCGACAGATTCCAGCGCCGGTTCTTCATCCGCCATCATCTGCCGCACGGACGAGCTGACGATGCCGATTTTTTTCCGCAATTCGCGCCAGTCGGATTGACCGTAAGTTTCGCCGAGCAGAGAAATTTCGCCCGCCGTCGGCATCAGATAACCCGTCAACGCGCTTAACAACGAAGTTTTGCCGGAACCATTCGCGCCGAGGATGACCCAATGCTGTCCGCTTTCAACGCGCCACGAAATGCTATCGAGAATCACGGTGCGGCTGCGTTCGATGTGCAAGCCGTCCACGGACAAAATAGTTTTTGCAGTTTTCAAATCACAACTCCTTGATTTCAGGCCACAACGGTTGCAGATCGGCGTCGGCGAGCGCCATTTTTTTGATCTCCTCTTTTTTACCCGCCGTCACCGCGCGTTGCAGCCAGTGCCGCGCGATATCGAGCTGTTGCATCTGACACGCGTAACACGAAAGGTTGTAGGCGATGACCGGTTCTTCGGGAAATTTTTTCGCGGCGGGCAGCAATGCGTCCCACGCTTTCGACAATCCGCCGTCATCCACACGACGCAATGCGTAGGCGCGATGCAACCAACCGGCGGCATCGTCGGGCGCGAGCGTCATTTCGACGAACGCGATCTGCAACGCATCGCTCCAATGTTTTTCGTGCGCGGAAAGGCTCCAGCGCACTTCGAGCACGTCAGGATGATTTTGATTGGCCCCGGAAATATGTTCCAGTTCCGCGCGCGCATCCGCGATGCAATTCAGCCCAAGCCAGCCGATGGCGGCGTCGAGATGATGCGAGTCGGGCGGTTCAAGTAAATTCACGCGTGGCGATTGTAACCGCGAAAACCAAATGCTGCCGATAAAAAAAACGCCCGCCAAAACACAAAGCCGGAAAAACAAGCAGGGAAATAGCCGCAAAGAGACACAAAGAGCGCAAAGATTTTTCATGAAAACGATTTTGTGTTTTTTGCGCCTCTTGGTGGCGCAAAAGCGAGCTGGCATTTTTGCGCGCGGCGGTTTATTGATTCTGTCTATGAAAAAATTATTCCTGATTTTTTTGGTGGCGGCGTGTCCGGTTTTTTTGGACGCAAAGATCGTGACGCAGACCGTTGATTACAAACAAGGCGACACGACGCTTGAAGGTTTTGTCGCTTACGATGACGCCATTTCTGGCGCGCGCCCTGGCGTGTTGATCGTCCACCAATGGCTCGGCCTGACGAATTACGAAAAGCATCGCGCGGAAATGCTCGCGCAACTCGGCTATATTGCATTTTGCGCGGACATTTACGGCAAAGATAACCGGCCCAACGGCGTCAAAGAAGCCGGCCCGCTTTCGTCAAAATTCAAAGCTGACCGCCAGCTTTTGCGCGCCCGCGTGAATGCCGGTTTGGATGAATTGAAACAACAACCGAATGTTGACCAAAAAAATATCGCCGCCATCGGCTATTGTTTTGGCGGCACGACGGTGATCGAACTCGCGCGCAGCGGCGCAGATATCAATGGCGTTGTCAGTTTTCACGGCGGACTAGATTCACCGACGCCAGCCGATGGGAAAAATATTAAAGGCAAAGTGCTGGCGCTCGCCGGCGCGGATGATCCGTTCCAAAAACCGGAAGATTTGACCGCGTTTGAAAGCGAGATGCGCGACAATAAAGTGGATTGGCAAATCGCTTTTTACGGCGGCGCGGTTCACGCCTTCACGCAACCCGATCCGGGCTTCGTCAATGCCGGCGCGAAATATAATGAAAAAGCCGACAAGCGTTCGTGGCTCGCGATGAAGGATTTCTTCGGCGAAATTTTTAAGTGAAGTAATTCGTTGAATGGTTGAATTGTTAAATGGTTTACCGATTCAACGATTCAACCATTTAACAATTCAACACACAAATGCGCATCACCGGCGGCAACGCGGCTCGGCGGATTTTGAAAGTCCCCAAAGGACTTGATGTCCGGCCGACGCCGGATTTGGTCAAGCAGGCGGTTTTCAATTCGCTCGGCGAACGCGTCGTTGGCGCGAAAGTTTTGGAACTGTTCGCCGGCAGCGGCGCGTTGAGTTTGGAATGTTTGAGTCGCGGCGCGGCGTCAGTGATTTGCGTGGAAAAATCCCATCGCCACACAGAATTTATCCGCAGCAACGCCATCGCCGCCGGTTATGGTGAAATTCTTGAAGTGCGGACACAGGACGTTTTTCCGGTGATGAATTATCTCGCCGAAAACGCGCGGCAATTTGATCTGATCCTCGCCGATCCGCCTTATGGTGAAAAAAATGTGAACCGCCGCTCGACGTCATTCGCGCAGCAATTGCTCGACGATAAAAGTTTGCCAAAACTGCTCGCGCCCGGTGGAAGATTTATTTTAGGTCACACGAAACGCGATACGTTGGAACTCGTCGCGCCGTGGACGGAAGTAAAATTGCTCAAGCACGGCGATACATTGATGCGATTCTTGGAAATCAAAAGCCGGTGACATAAAAAATCCCGGCCTATATTTCGAGTGTTCAATGATGAATGATAACGCCATCCACCAGAATGGTTTGTCCGTCACGGAGTTTAGTTCTCGCCCCGCCATTTTGTTCGATCGAGCCGTCGCCATAAACCCGCGTGCCATCATTCATGCCCATGACTTGAACCGGCGAGAGGGGAATTATAGAACCTTGTTTTTGAAGCACCACATGGCCGTTTTTGAACGTGATGGTGTCTTTAGCGATAATCGGCGTGCCATCCAGCCGGAATAATTGTCCGTCCACCAACCGAGTGCGGCTACCATCGGGATAAATACAGGAACCGTCCGGATCCACATGTAAATGGTTTGGAAAAGTCATTTGTTCGGTCAGCGCTTCAGTCTGGCCATCGCGCACTAAAAGCACTTTGCCCGCCTGCATGGCCAGATGATCAAAGACGGGTTCGATCGAACCATCAGCATTCAAAAGCCAGCCGTCGCGACGAAGCATTTGGCCGACTTGCAAAGCCCGTTTTTTCCCGTGCGCGACTTGAAAATTGCCATTGGTGTCCACTTCGACTTCGGACGGAAATTTAAGATTTTCCACCAACAATGCCCGTGTGTCACCTTGCACGGAATAAACCCGGTTGCTTTCAACAGTGGCGGCATCGGCGGCATTGTCCGCCCGCACTTGCAAGGGGACCGCGCCGAGAATTGTCAGTAAACCTGCGCAAATGATCCGGTTCATATTCATGATCGAGTTAAGGCGCTTCGCCCTTTTTTCCAACATTACTCCGAACCCGCCGGGCGGCAACTGAAAAATGCCGGAAGATTTTACCGGCAAATAAAATTAATCTTCCGCCGCTTCCACCGCTTCGCGGATCGTCTGCCGGAATTTTTCCATGCCCTGATCGAACGCCGCCGAGATCGGCAGCACGATAACTTTTTTGATCTTCTTTTTGAACTGCTTCAGATTTTCTTCCGCGATGGCTTCGTCCATTTTATTCGCGACGACGAGGCGCGGTTTTTCCACGAGCGCAGGATCGTAAAGTTCCAGTTCCTGCAGCAATTGTTTGTAATCGTCCCACGGTTTGCGGTTGTCGGTGCCGGCCATGTCGAGCAACAGCACGAGAATTTTACAGCGCTGGATGTGACGCAAAAATTCGTGGCCGAGGCCGACATTATTATGCGCGCCTTCGATCAAACCCGGCACGTCGCAGACGGTGAGCCGTTTCCAATCGGGATATTCGACGATGCCGATCTGCGGATGTAACGTGGTGAATGGATACGGCGCAATCTTCGGCCGCGCCTTGGAAATCGCCGCGAGCAAAGTAGATTTGCCCGCGTTCGGATAACCGACGATGCCGATCTCCGCCATGATGCGCAGCTCGAACAGAAAATTTCCTTCATCGCCGGGCTCGCCCGGTTGCGCGAAACGCGGCGTCTGACGCGCGGCGGTCGCAAAATTACGATTGCCCAAACCACCGCGTCCGCCTTTGCACAAAACGTATTGCTGGCCATGCGTCGTGAGATCGGCGACAAGTTCGCCTTTCACGGAATCGGCGATAGCAGATTCGCTGGCTTCGTCATCGTCTTGGCTCAAATCAATCTCTTGCGCAATTTCGCCGCCGGAACTGCGGATGACCGGTCGTTTGCCTGTGCTGGTTTTGAACATCGGCGCTTCTTGCTCGCTTTCGTCCTCGTCGTCATCTTCATCATCGGTTTCTTCCGCCGTTTTCGGCGGCGCGGGCAAACGCCACACGAGCGTGCCACAGGGAACTTTGATGATGAGATCATTTCCCGCGTGACCATCCATGCCTTTGCCTTTGCCAGCTTCGCCGACCTGCGCGATGAGGCGCGGGACAAAATATTGCTGGATGAGATTGTTGAGATCGTGGTCGGCCTGTAAAATCACGCTGCCGCCGCGACCGCCATTGCCGCCGCTCGGTCCGCCTTTGGTGATGTAAGCCTCGCGATGAAACGCGACGCAGCCGCGACCGCCGTGCCCCGCCTGCGCGTAAACTTTTATTTCGTCAATGAACATGATTTCTTTGGACAGATTTTATCGTATTCTGCTCGCTTGATCTTTGCCTGAAAACAAAAAAGGCGAGGCCGGTTGACCTCGCCGTGAAATTGTTGGGCGCGAATCAATTCTTCGCGGCGGCAGTTTCCACCACGATATTCACGCGGCGGCTCTTTTTGTCGAACAAAACCGTGCCGTCCGTGAGCGCGAACAAAGTCCAGTCGCGGCCGGTGCCGACATTTTTACCGGCGATAAATTTGCTGCCGCGCTGGCGGACGATGATGCTGCCCGCGCTGACAACCGTGCCGCCAAATTCTTTGACGCCGAGACGTTTGCTGACGCTGTCGCGGCCGTTTCTTACGCTGCCCTGACCTTTTTTATGTGCCATAAAATCTTAAGCGTTGGGATTAAGCGTTGATTGCGGTGATTTTCACGACCGTCAGTTCCTGACGGTGGCCGATGGTCTTGTGATAGCCCTTGCGGCGTTTCATCTTGAACGTCAGTTTCTTTTCGCCGCGTTTGTGCGCGACCACATCGGCAGTCACGGTTGCACCCGCAACGGTCGGCGCGCCGACGGCGACTGTGCCGCCGTTGTTGACGAGCAGCACGCGATCAAACGTGAACGGCTTGCCCGCCTCGGTTTCAAGGCGTTCGATTTCGAGCGTGTCGCCGGCTGCGACGCGATATTGTTTGCTTCCGGTTTCTAAAACGGCATACATAAAATGATCCCCAAAGGGCTGGACATTAAGCCAGACGAACGAGCAGGTGTCAATGCCTGTTTTTTGAAAATATCAATGGTTCGACGGCGAGCAATTCTGCTTTCGGTGAACCGGCGTGATGAAGAATAATGGCGTGATTAAATAAACAACAAACGAAAAATCAGGATTGATCCATGCGACGCCCGCTCCGACCAGATACGACAGCGGCCCGATGAAAGATTTGCTGATGACGTGCGGGTCTTCCGCGCCGGCCATTTCAGGATCGAGCAAATTTCGCAAGATGTAAGAATACAGCAGCATGAATAGCAGTGTGTTGAATGCCATCACGACGCCGAACAATCCGACCGCGAGCGGATTATTTGGATGTTCGCCCATCAATGCCGTCGGAAACGGCACGAGCGATTGGAACATCAGAAAAATCGAGTTGAGCCAGACCATCCCGTAATCCGCATTTTTGGCCAGTCGCAAAACATGATGATGGTTCAGCCAGAATTTGGCGACGATGATGAAGCTGATCAGCCAGCTCAAAAATTTCGGCAGTTGCAAGACCAGCGCGTGCCACAGGTTTGCCGCGGTGGGATTTTCCGGCAGGGAAATTTCCTTGAGATCGAGCACCAGCAACGTCGCCGCGACGGAAAAAATCCCGTCGCTGAAAGCCTCGATCCGTCCGAGCGGCAGGTTGCCTTGTTTGAAACGTCTGAATAGGTTCACAAGCAAAAATACTGCAAAAAAATCATCCTTTCTTTCGCGTCATCTGGCAAGCCAATCCGAGGTGAAATTCACGTCGAAATAAAAAATGGGATTTACGCTTTCACGCAAATCCCATTTTACCGCCACCCGTTTTCAGGATGAAAAATTAACGATGCCCGCCATGGAAACCACCGCCACCATGCCAGCCGCCACCGCCGTGCCAACCACCACCGCCATGCCAGCCACCGCCCCAACGACCACCCCAGCCAAGCGATACTGAAACGCCGGGATACCAGCCATAGCCATAGCCATAATATGGATAATAATAAGGTTGGGAGTAATAATAAGTCGTCGGCGCGGTTTGAACATACGTCACCGTCGGCGCAACAGTCGCCGTCGAAACATCCGCGCTGGTCGGAGTTGAAGCCGCCACCTGCGGGGCTGGCGTTGATGGCATCGCAAGCGAAGCCGTTGCCGGTTTTGGCTGACTCAACATTGCCGTGATAATCGCGTCAGAAACGCCTTGTTGACGCAGATAAATAATCTGGTTCGCCTCCAGGCCGTAGCTATTGCCGGAGTTTTTGACATACGCGATGATCGTGTCATCGCTGACTTTTGCCTGCGACAACTGCACGATTTGTGACGCGCCATAAGGCAACTGCGGTGCCGACGCGCCCGCCGATGGTTGTTGCGTCGGCGCAGAATCCTGCGCCATAACATTCGACGCCAGCAATGCCAAGCCGACAATAGCCATGATCGCCAAGCCTTTTTGCAAATTCATTGTTTTCATAAAATCACCTATAAATTCCAACACCATAAAATGGTGCGAGTTGCTTGAACTGTCAAATTCCTGCGGGAAACCTCAATGTTCCTCGCCGTTATTCATTGGACATCGGTTGGCCGCAAAAGTTCATCTGGCCGGCGGCTTCGTTTCCTGCCGCCGGAAATTGCGTTCACGTTTTTTGATCTCCGCCGTCAATAATTCTTCCGCCGACCAGCCGTTTTTTTGCGCGAGCGAAGCCAGTTCAAAAAGCTTTTCCGCCAGCGCAGTTTTAGTCACTTGACGTTTTGAATGGTGGCCGTCCGCAAGGATTTTTATTTTGCCCGCTTTCTTCAAAAGTTTTTCCGCGCGCAACAATGCCGGCAAATGTTTGGGAATCCCGTCGAACGCCGATTTGCGTTCCCGATGTGTGCCGGTTTTTTCCGCGCGTTTGATTTTTTCCCAGTTCGCCCAAACTTCATCCACATCTTTGACTTTGGTTGTGCCGAAAACGTGCGGATGGCGGCGGATCAATTTTTCGACCAGCGTGCGCGTGACTTTTTCAAAATCAAATGCGCCGCGTTCGCGCGCGAGCTGGCAATGAAAAACTACCTGCAACAGCAAGTCGCCCAGCTCCTCGGCCATTTCGTGATCGTCGCGCGCCTCGATGGCATCAATCAACTCATAAACTTCCTCGATCGCGTGGCGGCGCAATGTCATGTGATCTTGCTCGCGATCCCACGGGCAACCGGTCGGCGAACGCAGTTTCGCCATGACTTTGAGCAAATCTTCGACGGCAGAATTTTTTTTCATCTTCATTCCATTTTAACCATGAACGGATACAGATGAAAATGGCTGGATTTGGCGGATCGTTTTTATCCCGCCAGCCGCCAGTCAATGTTGCGTGCATCCGCGACCATCCATGGTTAAACTTTTCCGCGCATGAGCAAAGGGATTTTACTGGTCAATTTGGGTTCGCCGGATTCGACGGCGGTCGGCGATGTGCGGCGTTATTTGAACGAATTTCTGATGGACGGGCGCGTGATTGATTCGCCGTGGCTGCTGCGGCGGTTTGTCGTCGGCCTGATTTTGATCAACCGGCCAAAGGAATCCGCGCACGCTTACGAAAAAATCTGGACGAAAGACGGCTCTCCACTAATCGCCACGAGCCGCAACGTGCAAAAAAAATTGGCAACGCGCATGGACATGCCGGTGGAACTGGCGATGCGTTATCAAAATCCTTCGATCGAAAGCGGGGTCAAAAAATTGCGCGACGGCGGCGTAGATGATTTGTTTTTGCTGCCGCTGTTTCCGCATTACGCGATGTCGAGTTACGAATCGGCGGTGGAACGCGTAAAACTCGTCGCGGCCAAAATCGCGCCGCAGATGAAAATCAAAGTCCAGCCGCCATATTTTGACGCGCCGGATTATGTTTCAGCGCTCGTGGCGAGTGCTAAAAATTATTTAGATGGCGGCTACGATCATTTGCTGTTCAGTTTTCACGGCATTCCCGAACGACATTTGCGCAAGTCGGACCCGACCGGCTGCCATTGTCTTGTAAAAAAAAATTGCTGCGAAGTGGCGAGCCCCGCGCACGCAACTTGTTATCGCGCGCAATGTTTCAAAACGGTCGCGGCGTTTGTAAAACTGGCCGGAGTTCCGAGAGAAAAATATTCCGTCTCGTTCCAATCGCGGCTCGGCAAGGATCCGTGGCTGAAACCTTACACGGATTTTGAACTGGCGGAATTTCCGCAGCGCGGCATCAAAAAACTTTTGGTGATGTGCCCGGCGTTTGTCGCGGATTGTTTGGAAACGATCGAAGAAATCGACATGCGCGGGCGTGAAACATTTTTGTCGGCGGGCGGAAAAGAATTTGCGCAGATTCCGTGCTTGAACGAGCAGCCGCTGTGGATTGATGCGCTGGAAAAAATGGCGCGCGCGAACGGATACAATTGAAAATCAGTCCTTCGGACGGCCGCCGAATTTGAAGCGCACGGTGTCCTGCAGAAAACCGAAGAGACCTTTTTTCGCCTTCGCTTTTTCCGTGATGATGCGTTCGCTTTTGTTGTGGCAAAGTAAACAGAGAAATAGTGGCTGTCCGCCTTGACGCCGCATCATGCGCACGCAGCCGCTGCACATGACTTCGCCGCATTTGGTGCACTTGAAAGTGGCGAGTAAATCCGGATGACGCGGGCAGACGAACGAGCCATCTTCCAACACGAGCGGCGGTTTGGGCGGCGGCACGGCGCGCTCGAATTGCGGGATGGAAACGCTGATGCCGGTGTCTTCGACGAACAGTTCGATTTGGCCGAGCCGCACGCGCTGGCCGCGTTCCAGCCAGACTTCGCTCACCGGCTGGCCATTGACGAAGGAGCCGTTGGTCGAGTCGAGGTCGTGCAGGACGACGCCGTCGCTGGAAAAAATCAATTCGCAGTGATGCGTCGAGACACTCGGATGCGGGATGGGAAAATCGTTCGCTTCATCACGACCAACGCGATTCACGCCGAGGCGCAACTCGAGCGACCGGTTTTCAAAACCCTGCGTCTGAATAAGAAGTTTGGCCATAAATTGCTTGACCGCCGTTAGCTAAACAATTTTCCGAAAACGTGTCCAACGAATTCCGGTCTTTTCGTTTTTAGACGACGGGCGGATTTTAATCCTTTGAAAAAATTTCGGAATTTTTAGCAAAAGCAAATTCCGCAACCGTTTGGCCACCGATCAAATGTTCCTGGATGATGCGTTCCAAAACTTCCGGCGCACAGGAATGATACCAGATGCCTTCGGGATAAACGACGGCAATCGGGCCACGCACGCAGACGCGCAGGCAATCGGCTTTCGTGCGATAAACGAGCGGTTCCGGGCCGACGAGGTTCAACTCATTCAAACGACGTTTGAGAAATTCCCATGCGACCAAAGTTTTTTCGCGCGGACAACATTTGGGATCCGCCGCATCGGTGCAGAGAAAAATGTGGCGGCGGAATTTTTCGAGCCCGAGTTTTTCGACGGCAAGTTGCAGGTCGGCTTCCATAGATCATCCTCGGCCTCATGCTCATCGTCATCCTCAAATAAAAAAATCGAGGACGAGAACGAGGATGAGAATTATTTTGTCGGAACCGCGTTTACGCTGGAATGGCGCGGTTGCACATCAGGCACGGCGACGCCGCGCGCCTGGTCGAATTTTATTTTCGAGCGCAGCAGCAAAGTGCC
>JAMFSG010000243.1 GCA_026225155.1 Verrucomicrobiota bacterium | reverse complement strand
TCGGTTGGATAACGACTGGCTTTTTGGCAAGAAATTTCAATCGTCAGCGACGCAGCCGGAGTTTAATGATTCCGTTTTTGAACGCATCTCCCTGCCCCATTGCGTCGCCAAACTTTCGTGGCAGAACTGGAAATTTTCCGACTGGTCGGACTTATGGATTTATCGCCGCCATTTTTCTTTGCCCAAAGATTTTCAGGGCCACCGCGTATTTTTGCATTTCGACGGCATCATGTCCGCCGCCACGCCGGTAATCAATGGCCACACATTGCCGGAACGTGTCGGCGGTTACTTGCCTTTTGACTACGAGATAACCGATTGGATTTTGGAAAATAATAATGTGATCACCGTCGGCATTGATGGTCGCTGGAAAAACGCGCCGCCCGAAGGTTCGGCGCGCGGACCGGGCGCGGTTGATTTTTTTGAACCGGCGGGAATCACTCGTCCGGTCAGCATCCGCATCGTCCCCCAGATTTTCATCAACGATGTTTTTGTCAAGCCCGTCAACGTGCTGGCAACAGATCGCCGGGTTGAAATCATTTCCTCGGTTGATGCGGCCAGTATTCCGTCAAAGCCGGTGCGGGTGAAAGTGGAATTATTTGATGCGGACCGAAGTGTTGCCGCCGTTTCGCAGGAATTAAAAATCGAGGCCATTGGCAAAACCGAGTTGAAGCTTAGCTTGACAGATTTGCAAAACATAAAGTTATGGGACGTGGAGTTGCCAAAGCTTTATGACATCGTAACGACTTTGATCGTGGATGAAACGCCGGTGCATGACTATCGGACGCGCATCGGTTTTCGCGAGGCTCGGTTTGAACTCGATGGTTTTTATTTGAACGGCCGGCGGCTGCAGCTTTTCGGCTTAAATCGCCACGAGTTATTTCCTTACGTCGGTTTTGCGATGCCGCCGCGTGTGATGCGTCGCGATGCGGAAATTTTGCGGCATGAACTGAACTGCAATGTCGTCCGTTGCTCGCACTATCCACAGTCCGAAGCTTTTTTGGACGCGTGCGACGAGTTAGGTTTATTGGTCTGGGAAGAAATTCCTGGCTGGAGTTATGTCGGCAATGCTGAATGGCAGGATTTATTAGTTCGTGACGTGAAGGACATGATTGTGCGCGACCGCAATCATCCTTCGATCATTCTTTGGGGGGTGCGCGTCAACGAATCGAACGACAATCCGGAACTGTATCGTCGCACGACTGAAGTTGCCAAATCGCTTGACGATTCGCGACCGGCTTCCGGCGCGATGGTTGGCGGTGGCCCGGAACGTCATTCCACGAAACATTGGGCGGAAGATGTTTTCGCCTATAATGATTATCATCACGTCGCGCCAAATTTCGATGTCTCGCTGGAACCGCCAGTGCCAAGCGTGCCTTATTTGATCACCGAAGCCGTCGGGCAAATCGTCGGCGCCCCGAAAGCGGACCACAAATATCGCCGTGCCGGCGATCCATTTTTACAGGCGCGCCAGGCGATTTATCACGCGCAAGTGCATGATCAAACGCTCGCAGACAAACGTTATGCCGGTGCCATCGCGTGGTGCGGGTTTGAATATGGCAGCCCGATGAATTCCTACAACGGCATCAAAAATCCCGGGGTCGTGGATTTTTTCCGGGTTCCAAAACTCGGCGCTTCATTTTACCAATCGCAAATCAGCCCGCAAATTCGTCCGGTCATCCAGCCAAATTTCTATTGGGACTTTGGTGCCAAAACTCCCAACGGTCCCGGAAAAAACGCCGCCATTTTTTCCAATTGCGAACGGCTGGAGGTTTTTGTGGCGGGAAAATTTTACGCCACATTGAATCCTGAACGTGAAAAATTTCCGCACCTTAAATATCCGCCATTCTTTACGGACTTGGAACTCGACGGTGCAAACCGGCCTGAATTACGCGTTGATGGCTATGCCGGCGATAAGTTGATTTTATCTCGTTCATTTTCTGCGGACGAAACGCAGGATCAATTCTTTCTACGAGTCGACGATGTAGAATTGACCGGCGATGGCACGGACGCAACCCGCTTGGTCTTTGGCCGGATAGACAAGTTCGATTCGGTGCGTCCGTTTTCTGATGGCACCGTTTCTTTTGAACTCCGCGGGCCGGGAATCATCACTGGCGATAATCCGTTTCAACTAACCGATGCCGGTGGCATCGGTGCAATTTGGATCAAGACAACCCAGAATGCCGGACCGATTGAAATTACCGCCATCCATTCCGCCTTGGGGAAAAAATCAGTAAAAATTAAAGTGAAAACAAAACAGCCATAATAACCTGCTTCCGATTTTTTTGGTTGCTGCCAGCCGGCTCGAAATGCTGTTTAAGGAGTTGACCGGTGGTGATTCCGGAAATGAAAAAAAACGCCAATGAATTTGATTTCATTGGTGATTGTAAAACTGGAGCGAGCGAAGGGAATCGAACCCTCGTGAGCAGTTTGGAAAACTGCCGTTCTACCATTGAACTACGCTCGCCTAAATTAGGCTTCGGCGCGGCAAGCCCACAAAGACTTGCGCGCACCAATACTAAAGTGCCGACGCTTGCCTTGTCAATCCGCCGTCGCTAAACTCGACGCGATGAATTCGCTGCTTCTCACCGGCGGCCGGGTGATTGATCCCGCCAATAATTTTGATTCCATTGCCGACGTGCTCATCTTGGATGGAAAAATTTCCGCCATCGGCAAAAATCTTTCCGCGCCTCACGATGTTGAAATTTTTGATGCGACAGGAAGAATTGTTTCGCCCGGGCTGATTGATTTGCACGTCCATTTCCGCGAACCCGGCCAGACGGCGAAAGAAAATATCGCCACCGGCACGGCGGCAGCCGCGCGCGGCGGGTTTACTTCCGTTGTCTGCATGCCGAACACTTCACCTGCGATTGACAATGCCGGAACGGTTGCGCTCATCCACGAACGTGCTCGCGAACAAGGTGTCGTGAACGTTTTTGTCACCGGCGCGATCACGAAAAATATCGCGGGCGAAGAACTTGCGCCCATCGGCGGCTTGAAAAAAGCGGGCGTTGTGGCGATCACCGACGACGGCCATTGTATCCAGAACAACGAACTCATGCGCCGCGCGTGCGAATACGCGAAGATGTTCGACCTGCCGGTTTTTGATCATTGCCAGGATTATTCGCTCGTGACCGATGGCGTGATGCACGAAGGTTATTGGAGCACCGCACTTGGCTTGCGCGGCTGGCCGGCGGCGGGCGAAGAAATGATCGTCGCGCGCAATATTTTGCTCGCGGAACTGACCGGCGCAAAAATTCACTGCCAACATTTGAGCGCGGCGCGCAGCGTTGAATTGATCCGCGAAGCCAAAAAACGCGGCGTCCCGATTTCCGGCGAAGCGTGTCCTCACCATTTCACTTTGACCGACGCGGCAATCGCCGGCAGCGAAAAATTCTGGGCGGACGACGGCAAAGAAATTCTTTCAACTCAAAATTCAAAATTCAAAATTCAAAACTCCGTCCCCGAATGGCCGAGTTACGACACGAATTTCAAAATGAATCCGCCGCTGCGTTCCGCCAAAGACCGCGAGGCGATTCTTGAAGGTTTAGCTGACGGCACTATTGAAATTTTATGCAGCGACCACGCACCGCATTGTGATTACGAAAAAGAAGTCGAGTTTGATTACGCGCCGTTCGGCATCACCGGCTTGGAAACGGAACTCGCACTTTCGTTGATGCAACTTGTCCACACGAAAAGAATTTCGCTCGCGGATTTGATCGCCAAATTCACGGTCAATCCCGCGCGGTTGTTAAATCTGGCCAAAGGCACTTTGGCCGTTGGCGCGGACGCGGACGTGACGGTTTTTGATCCAAATGCAGAATGGGTTTTCAACCGTGAAGATTCCGCGAGCAAATCCAAGAACAATCCATTCTTCGGCTGGAAACTCAAAGGCAAAGCTGCGGCGACGATTGTGGCCGGAAAAATAGTTTGGTCTGAACAAAATGAATTGGTTGCGGTCTAAATTTCAGACGGAAAGATTATGAAAAAATTACTATTTGGATTATTTGCCGGTTGCCTTTTGTTTCAGATTCACGCGGCCGAATTAAAATGGGAAACTGATTTGCCGACGGCGTTGGCTCAAGCTAAAGCTGAAAAAAAAGCAGTGTTCTTGGATTTTACCGGTTCGGATTGGTGTCCCGCTTGCATATTGTTTCACAAACAGTCGACCGCTTCGTCCGAATTTGCCGATTACGCCCAGAAAAATCTCGTCTTGGTGGAAGTTGATTTTCCTAACAACAAACCGCAGAGCGATACGTTGAAAACGGCCAACAAGGCGTTGCAAAAAAAATATAATATCGAAGGATTTCCCACGTTGATCTTGGTGAATGCCGACGAAAAAGAACTTGGCCGTCAGTTGGGTTATGATTCCGACGGGATCAATGACTTGATCAAGAAGCTTAAACAGTTCAGCAAAGAATGATTGGGCGGAACAAAAATTGTGCGCGGCAAAAAATTCGCCGCGCATTTTTTTTGCTTCGATGATTTTTTTTGCTAACTTGAACCACATTTGATGAAAGCAATTCTCGCTCTTGAAGACGGTTCGGTTTTTCACGGCACGGGTTTTGGCGCGCGCGCGTCGGCGAGCGGCGAAGTCTGCTTCAATACTTCGATGACCGGCTACCAGGAAATCCTCACCGATCCGTCTTACAAAGGCCAGATCGTGACGATGACGTATCCGCTTATCGGGAATTACGGCGTCAATTCGCAGGACATCGAATCGTGGCGGCCGCACGCGGCGGGTTTTGTCATCCGCGAACTTTCGCCGGTCGTCAGCAACTGGCGCGCGGATTTTTCGCTGGCGGAATATCTGGAGAAAAACGGCATTCCCGGAATTCAAGGCATTGACACGCGTGCGTTGACGAAAAAATTGCGCGTGCGCGGCGCGTTGAATGGATTTATTTCCACCGAAGAAATTTCCGAAGCCGAAGCGGTGAAGCGTGCGAAAGAATTTGTTTTTGAAGGCGTAGATTACGTCAAGGAAGTGACGCACAAAACCGCGTTTCGCTGGGATGAAAAGGACGAGCAGAGCGCGGCGTTCGATCTCGTGCGCGGATTGAAAAATTCCGACGCGCGCAACACGCGCAAACCGTTGCCCGCCGCCGATATTCCGATCGTCGCGTTCGATTACGGGATGAAATACAACATCCTGCGCCGCCTGCGCCAACAAGGTTTTGCCGTGCAAGTTTTGCCGGCAACGGCGACCGCGGCGGACGCGCTCAAATATAAACCGGCGGGAATTTTTCTCTCAAACGGTCCGGGCGATCCGGCGGCGCTGGATTACATCGTGCGCGAAGTGAAAACTTTGGTGGACACGGGCATTCCGATTTTCGGAATTTGCCTTGGCCATCAAATTCTCGGACAAGCATTCGGTGGTAAAACTTTCAAATTGAAATTCGGCCATCGCGGCGGCAACCAGCCGGTGAAAGATTTGGAATCCGGCAAAGTCGAAATCACCTCACAAAATCACGGCTTCGCGGTGGATGGAAAAAGTTTGTCGTCCGACGTTTCGGTGAACCGCATCAATCTCAACGACCAAACGGTCGAAGGTTTGCGGCACAAAACGAAACCGATTTTCAGCGTGCAATATCATCCCGAAGCATCGCCGGGGCCGCACGATTCGACGCCGCTGTTCGGCGAGTTCCGTTCCCTCATCGAACAACGCGGATGAAAATTATTTTATCCACAAGATTTCCGTTTGACTTGAAACGCTCTGTGACCATAATCAACTTACCGTAATTTATGGCCAAACTTGTTATCCTGAATCAGGGCATGACGGGTCGGACGTTCGACTTGAATGTGGAACGCACGACAGTGGGACGCGTGGAGGATAATACTTTCCAGATCGCCGATGCTTCCGTTTCCAGTCATCACGCGGAAATCATTTTGCGCGGTTCTGATGTTGTCATCAAAGACATCGGCTCAACAAATGGCACTTTCATCGGCGGCGAAAAAATCACGGAAACAGTTCTCAAGCCCGGTCAAATTTTAAAATTCGGCCAAGTGGAATTGCGGATTGATGATGGCAGTCCGGTCGTCGCTTCGCCCGCTCCCGCATCGGCTCCCGCCAGCGCGCCTGCGCCTGCGCCGACCAGCGGCAAACGGCAAACGGATGCCACGATGGTCATTCCGCGCGGTGTGAGTTTGAGCGATCTCGAACAGGGCGGCACGCGTCCGGCGGGCTTCAACACCAACACTGCTTTTTCCAAGAAAAAAAACAAGGGCAACCTTTATTTCATCATCGGCGGCGCCGTGGTCGCGCTGGTTATCTTGGTTTTGATTATCGTGTTAATCAATAAAGCCAGCGGAAACAGCCATTAAAATTTAAGCTGCGGCAGAAACCGCCTCTTTCAAAAGATCGCTAATCAGCGATCTTTTAATTTTTACGCAGCGCGCGCGTTGAAACTTTTCCACATCTTCGCCGGTAAAATTCCCAGCGTGATAAATCCCAGTTGGCTGATCACAAAAATCATCAGCCATTTGAACGCCGCGTCCGTAAATCCATAGCTGTGCAGGCCGATGCCGAGCATGTTCACGCCGAACCACGACCAGCTCGTCACGATGTTACCGCCGATCGCGCAGACGACGAGGCCGCGTTCGCGGATCATGCCGCCCCAGCGCAGATGTAGGATCAACGCATTCCATAAAACGATGATGAGCGCGCCGTTTTCCTTCGGATCCCAACCCCAAAAACGGCCCCACGATTGGTCTGCCCAAATCCCACCGAGCACCGTGCCGACAAAACTAAACAGCGTCGCAAAACAGACGATGCCGTAAATCATTCGCGCGAGCGATTTGCCGGTCGCTTCGTCCAAAGTTTTTGTGAACACGCCGCGCACGATATAAATCAGCGCCAGAAATCCCGCCACGAATGTGCTCGCATAACCAAGTG
>JAMFSG010000242.1 GCA_026225155.1 Verrucomicrobiota bacterium | reverse complement strand
GCCCAGCTTCAGGTATTCGCAGATCTTCGGGCCGATCGTGTTCATCACCGCATCCGCGGTTTCCAGCCGCAGCAAATCGTCGTTGACCGTGGCCAGAAAAGCCAGGTTCGCCTTTTCCCGTTCGATTTCCGTGATGTCATTGAAATAACACACCACCCCGTGCGTTCCGTCCGGCAGCGTGATGCGTTGCGTTTCCCATTCATAAGATTTTTCCTCGCCAAGATCGAGGCGGGTTTCGGAAAATCGCGGTGAAATGTAACGTTCGCCCGTCACCAGGGTATGCCGGAAAATTTTTATAATCTCGCCTCCGACTTTCGGACCCCAGAGAATTTCCATGACTTCGGAAAAATCGCGACCGACGGGCGAGTGAACGTTTTCAAACGCCGGGAGCGCGCGCGCGTTGATTTGCTGGAGCCGAAACTGCGCGTCCACATAAACGCCGTTTGGGGCTTGATCCACCAGCGCGGAAAACAAGGCTTCATTTTGTCGCAACATGCCCTCGACGCGTTTGCGCTCGATGGTCAGGCGCGTCGTGCCGCAGACGGCTGTGACCGTCCCGTCGTCGGCCAGCACCGGGCTGAAAATGTATTCGTGATAATCTTCAACGCCGGCGGCATCCGTATAATAGGTTTCACCCCTGACCGGCTGGCGGGTCTGGATGACTTCCTTGACTTGCTGCTTCAGACGCTCCGCCAGTTCCGGCGGATAGCCAATTTCCAAAGAACTTTTTCCCGTGATTTCCTGGAGCGATTTCCCCCAGATCCGCAAAAGTGGTTTGTTGGCGTAAATCCAATTGCCTTCCAGATCAAAGGTGTAGGCCAGATCGGTGATAGACGAAAGCGTCGCATCATACAACCGGGTTTGCGCTTCCTTCTGCCGCGCCAGTTCGGCGTGGGACGCGATGCGTTCCTGCACGCGGGTTTCCAGTTCAATATTGATCTGGCGCAATTCCTGTTCCGCTTTTTTTCGCTGGGAAATTTCACTTTCCATCGCGCTGTTGAGCGCCGCCAGTTCCCTTGTCTTTTGAAAAAGCTCCACGAAAACGGCGATCTTGGACTTGAGAATTTTTGAATTAACCGGCTTGGTCAAATAATCCACCGCGCCGACTTCGTAACCTTGCAGAATGTCCCGGTCTTCCTGAAAATAAGCCGTCAAAAAAATGATCGGAATATGCTGCGTGCGCTTCCGCTGCTTGATGAGATTCGCCAGTTCAATCCCGTTTGTCCCCGGCATTTGGATGTCCAAAACGATGGCCGCAAACGTCCCGTCAATCAAAGCCATCAACGCTTCATCCGCCGTCCGCGCACGAACAAGATGATAATTCGGTTCCGTCAGAATACTTTCCAGAACCTCCAGATTCCGAACCTCGTCGTCCACCAACAAAATGTTGGCGACGCTTCTGCCGGTTACGGCAGAAGACACGTTTTCAGTGTCATTCGGGTTCATCATGTTTGCAGGTGTAGCACAACTTTGTGATTCGTTGCAACTGCGTTTCAGCGATAAAGCCAGACACGCAACAACGAAAGCAATTCATTGGTATTCACCGGTTTAGCAATGTAGTCCGACGCGCCCGCTTCCAGACATTTTTCGCGGTCGCCTTTCATCGCCTTTGCCGTCAGCGCCAAAATTGGCAGCGCGCCGAACTGCGGATCTTTGCGGATTTCGCGCATCGTTTGGTAACCGTCCATTTCCGGCATCATGATGTCCATCAGCACGACTTGAATGTCCGGTTTATTTTGGATGATCTCAATCGCCTGCCGACCGTTCGTCGCGCTGACGACTTCCATCTCTTGGTTTTCCAACATCGTCGTCAGCGCAAAAATATTCCGCGCGTCATCGTCCACGATCAAAACTTTGCGGCGATGCAAAACGTCATTCGAAGCATGTAATTTTTCCAGCATCTTCTGTTTCGTTTCCGGCAAATCCGTCACCACGCGATGCAAGAACAACGCCGTCTCATCAAACAGCCGTTCAGGCGATTGCACATCTTTCAGCACAATGCTTTTGGCCACCGCGCGCAATTTGCTTTCTTCTTCGGCATTCAAATGTTTGCCCGTGAAAACCACGATCGGAATATCGCGCAACGCCGGTTCGGCCTGCAATTTTTCCAGCAGGTCGAATCCCGACATATCGGGCAGACGCAAATCCAGCACGCAACAATCAAACGGACGATCCAGCAACGTATTGATCGCTTCCGAGCCAGTTGCCGCCGTCGCGATCTCAATGTCATTGTGATTCAACAATTCCACAATGCTCTGGCGTTCGATATCGTCGTCTTCCACGATCAACAACCGTTTCGTGCGCGGCGTGACGAAATTTTTGATGCGCTCAAAACATTGTTCCAAGCCTTCCGTCGTCGCCGGTTTGACGATGTAAGAAAATGCGCCGTGCGAAAGTCCATGCCGCTGTTCTTCTTCGACCGAAACGATTTGCACCGGAATATGTCGCGTGGCCGGATTCAATTTCAGATTGTTCAACACCGTCCAACCGAGCATGTCCGGCAGAAAAATATCCAGCGTGATCGCCGTCGGTTGATATTGCCGCGCGAGCGACAACGCTGCATTGCCGCGCGTCGCGACGATGCCTTTGAAACCTTTTTCCCGCGCCAATCCCAACAGCACGCGCGCGTAATGCGGATCATCTTCAACAATCAGCAAAACATTTTCACCCGGTTGAACTTGCTCGCGATCGTCCGCAACATTTGTTTCCTTCTCGCGAATGATCGGTGGCGATGACGATTGCGGTGCTTCGGCTATCGGACGGTTTTCCGTCATGGTTTCGTTGTAAGAAAGCGGCAGATAAAGCGTGAACGTGCTGCCTTCGCTCGGAACGCTGTTCAACCGGATTTCGCCGCCGAGCAACGTCGCCAGCTCGCGCGAAATCGCGAGACCCAAACCGGTGCCGCCGTATTTGCGGCTCGTGCCGGCGTCCGCCTGTTGAAACGCTTCAAAAATCAACCGTTGTTTTTCCGGCGCAATGCCGATGCCCGTGTCGCTGATGGCGAAGGAAACCACTTTCCCCGCGCGGCTCAAAACTCGATGCCCGTGCGACCAGCCGTCCGTCACCATTTGCACTTTCACTTCGATGTGACCTTGCGCGGTGAATTTGAACGCGTTCGACAAAAGATTTTTGAGAATCTGCTGCAACCGTTTTGGATCGGTCACGAGCGCGCGCGGCAAACTCGAATCGAAATTAACCTGAAACGGCAAATCTTTTGAGTCCGCGACGTGACGGAAATTGCGTTCAATGGAATCGCGCAGCGACGGAAAATTAATTTCTTCGGCCTCAACCGTCACCGTGCCCGATTCAATCTTCGACAAATCAAGAATGTCCGTGATGAGATTCAGTAAATCCGAACCGGATGAGTGAATATTTTTCGCGAATTCAACCTGCTTCGCCGTCAAATTTCCCGCCGTATTTTCCGCCAATTGCTGGCCGAGAATCAAAACGGAATTCAGCGGCGTGCGTAATTCATGCGACATGTTTGCGAGGAATTCCGATTTGTATTTTGACGTGAGCGCGAGTTCGATCGCTTTTTCTTCGAGCGCGCGCCGGGCTTGTTCCACTTCCTGATTTTTGCGTTCCACTTCGGAATTTTGATCTGCCAATTGCCGCGCTTTTTGCGCCAACTCTTCGTTCGTCTGCTGCAATTCTTTTTGTTGCGACTGCAATT
Organism: Verrucomicrobiota bacterium; assembly: GCA_026225155.1. GTDB lineage: Bacteria > Verrucomicrobiota > Verrucomicrobiia > Limisphaerales > UBA11358 > UBA11358. The sequence continues at coordinate 2,494 of JAMFSG010000242.1, read as the reverse complement.
CCACCGTCAACTGCTGCGATTGCTGGAGCAAACCTTCCGTGCGCATCGTCGCTTCAATCGTGTTCAGCACGACGCCGATGGATTGCGTCAATTGTTCCAGAAAAGTGATGTGCGTCACGTTGAACGGTTTGAGCGAAGCGAGTTCGATCACCGCTTTCGTCTGGCCTTCAAACAACATCGGCAGCACGACGATGCTCGCCGGCGGCGCTTCGCCGAGACTGGAATGCACGCGCGTGTAATCTTGCGGAATGTCGTTGAGCAAAATCCGTTGTTTTTCCAACGCGCATTGCCCGACCAAACCGTCGCCCACGGGAATAAATTCCGGCTGGCTGGCGCGCTGCGCGTAACCGGCAAGCAATCGCAAAGTCGGTTCCTGATCTTCGTTGGTTTCCATCTGATAAATGGTTCCCTGTTGCGCTTCGACGAGCGGCGCCAATTCGGAAAGCAACATTTTGCCGACCGTGAACAGATCACGTTGGCCTTGCAACATGCGCGTGAATTTCGCGAGATTCGTTTTCAACCAATCTTGCTCCTGATTACTTTCCGTCGTCACGCGCAGATTGGAAATCATCGTGTTGAGATTGTCCTTCAAATCGGCGACTTCGCCGCGCGCCTCGACTTTGATCGAACGCGTCAAATCGCCTTTCGTCACCGCCGTCGCCACTTCCGCGATCGCGCGCACTTGCGTAGTCAACGTGGCCGAAAGAAAATTCACGTTGCCGGTCAAATCTTTCCAAGTGCCGGCCGCACCAGGAACGTGCGCTTGCCCGCCAAGCCGGCCTTCGACGCCGACTTCGCGCGCCACGTTCGTGACCTGCTCGGCAAAAATCGCGAGCGTGTCCGTCATGTCATTGATCGTGTCGCCGAGCGCCGCGACTTCGCCCTTCGCTTCGACCGTGAGTTTTTGGCGCAAATTTCCATTCGCCACCGCCGTCACGACGCGAACAATGCCGCGAACTTGATCCGTCAAATTGTTCGCCATGACGTTGACCGAGTCGGTCAAATCTTTCCACGTTCCCGCCACGCCGGACACCAGCGCCTGACCGCCAAGTTTGCCTTCCGTGCCGACTTCGCGCGCAACGCGCGTTACTTCGGCAGCGAACGCATTCAACTGATCCACCATCGTGTTGATGGTGTTCTTCAATTCGAGAATTTCGCCTTTCACGTCCACCGTAATTTTGCGCGACAAATCGCCGCGCGCGACAGCCGTCGTAACTTCCGCGATGTTACGCACTTGCGCCGTCAAATTCGCACCCATCGCGTTTACCGAGTCGGTCAAATCTTTCCACGTTCCTGCGACGCCCGGCACGACGGCTTGCACGCCAAGACGACCTTCCGTGCCGACCTCACGCGCGACGCGCGTCACCTCGGACGCGAAAGAACGCAACTGTTCCACCCTCGTGTTGATCGTTTCCTTGAGCTGCAAAATTTCGCCGCGCACGTCCACCGTGATCTTGCGCGACAAATCGCCGTTCGCGACGGCAATCGTCACTTCCGCGATATTGCGGACTTGCGTCGTCAAATTATTCGCCATTGAGTTGACGTTATCCGTCAAATCTTTCCACGTTCCCGCCACACCCGGAACTTCCGCCTGACCACCTAATTTTCCTTCCGTGCCAACTTCACGTGCCACACGCGTCACTTCCGCCGCAAAACTATTCAACTGATCCACCATCGTGTTAATGGTGTTCTTCAGTTCGAGAATTTCCCCGCGCACGTCCACCGTGATCTTGCGCGACAAATCGCCTTTCGCCACTGCGGTCGTCACTTCCGCAATATTGCGCACTTGCCCAGTCAAATTGTTCGCCATGGAATTCACGTTGTCCGTCAAATCTTTCCATGTGCCTGCCACACCCGGAACTGCGGCTTGGCCACCGAGTTTGCCTTCGGTGCCGACTTCGCGCGCGACGCGCGTCACTTCCGAAGCAAACGAATTCAACTGGTCCACCATCGTATTGATGGTGTTTTTTAATTCCAAAATTTCCCCGCGCACATCTACCGTGATCTTGCGCGACAAATCGCCTTTTGCCACCGCCGTCGTCACTTCCGCAATGTTACGCACTTGCGAAGTAAGATTCGTCGCCATCGCGTTCACCGAGTCCGTCAAATCTTTCCACGTGCCGGCGACGCCCGGCACTTGCGCCTGACCGCCGAGTTCGCCTTCGGTTCCGACTTCGCGCGCCACGCGCGTTACTTCGGCTGCGAAACCGTTCAACTGATCCACCATCGTGTTGATGGTATTTTTCAGTTCGAGAATTTCGCCTTTCACGTCCACCGTGATCTTGCGCGACAAATCGCCGCGCGCCACGGCGGTCGCAACTTCCGCGATGTTACGCACCTGACCGGTGAGATTGGACGCCATGGAATTGACGTTGTTCGTCAAATCTTTCCACGTCCCAGCGACGCAGGAAACTTCAGCCTCACCACCTAGTTTTCCTTCCGTGCCGACTGCGCGCGCCACACTACTAACTTCGGAAGCGAAGGCGTTCAGACG
>JAMFSG010000241.1 GCA_026225155.1 Verrucomicrobiota bacterium | reverse complement strand
GGCCCCGGCAGCAAAATCACCTTGCACATCAAAGGCGCGGACGCCATCACCGCCATCGCCGAACTCGAAGCGCTCGTGAAACGCAAGTTTGACGAAGATTGAAATTAATTTTGGCTGACGATTTTCCGCTTTCGCTTTTTCATCGCGCATTCTTCCGCGCAAGTTGAACTTGAAACTTTCAACCTGAAACTTGAAACTCTCGAAATGGCATCTGCTGAAATTGATGTAAAATATGTCGCGCAACTCGCGCGCATCGCGCTCACGCCCGACGAGGAAAAAAAACTCGGCGCGCAACTCGGCAACATTCTCGGCTACATCGAAAAATTGAGCGAACTCGATGTGACCAACGTCGAGCCGACCGCGCATGCCGTGCCGCTCGTCAATGTCATGCGTGCCGACGAAGTTCGTCCATCCTTGCCGCACGAAGACGCGCTGCGCAACGCGCCGCGCCAAGCCAACGGACTTTTCATCGTCCCGAAAATCGTCGAGTAATTTTTGTCATGCTCAACCAACTCACGATTTCCGAACTGTCGGCAAAATTATCCAAGCGTGAAATTTCCGCGCGCGAAGTCACGCAATCCTGCCTCGACCAGATTGCGCGCGTAGACGGAAAAATTCACGCCTTCTTGAGCTACGATGCCGACGACGCGCTCGCGCAAGCCGATGCCGCTGACAAAGAAATTTCTAGCGGTGTTTTGTCTACGCAAAAACCGCTGTTGGGAATTCCCATCGCCATCAAAGACGTTCTTGCTGTCAGAAATCAGCCGCTGAATTGCGCGTCAAAAATCCTCGGCAAATTCACTTCCACTTACGACGCGAGCGCGATCGAAAAATTGAAAGCGGCGGGCGCGATCGTTTTTGGCCGTTTGAACATGGACGAATTTGCGATGGGTAGTTCGACGGAAAATTCCGCGTTCGGCGCGACGCGCAATCCGTGGGACATTTCTCGAATTCCCGGCGGTTCATCCGGCGGCTCGGCAGCGGCAGTCGCAGCGGATGAGTGCATTGCGAGTTTAGGCACGGACACTGGCGGTTCGATTCGCCAGCCGGCTGCACTGTGCGGTTGCGTTGGGTTGAAACCGACTTACGGTCGCATCTCGCGTTATGGCTTGGTCGCATTCGCCAGTTCGCTCGATCAAATCGGGCCGTTCACGAAAGACGTGCGCGATTCGGCGACGTTGCTCGGCGTGATGAGCGGACACGATTTGCGCGATTCGACGAGCATTCCGCAGCCGGTGCCAAATTATGTCGCCGCGCTCGATGGGAAAATTCGCGGATTGAAAATCGGTTTGCCGAAAGAATACATGATCGGAGGTCTCGACGCGGAAGTGAAAGCCGCCGTGGACGCCGCCGTAAAAAAATATCAGGAACTCGGCGCAGAGATCGTGGAAATTTCTCTGCCGCACACGGATTACGCCGTGGCGACGTATTATATCATCGCGACCGCCGAAGCTTCCGCAAACTTGGCGCGCTTCGACGGCATCCGTTACGGCGCACGCGTTGATGGCAACGATCCGGCAGAACTTTATTCCAAAACGCGCGGTGCTGGTTTTGGCGACGAAGTGAAACGCCGGATCATTTTGGGCACTTACGTTTTGAGCAGTGGTTATTATGACGCGTATTATTTGCGCGCGCAAAAAGTCCGCACGCTCATCCGCAATGATTTTCTAAAAGCGTTTGAAAAAGTGGATGCGATCGTGACGCCGACCACGCCAACCGCGGCATTCAAAGCCGGTGAAAAATCCGACGATCCGCTGCAAATGTATCTGTCCGACATCTTCACGATTTCCTGCAACCTCGCGGGCATTTGCGGCGTGAGTCTGCCGTGCGGTTTCACGAAAAATCCGAAGTTGCCGATTGGTTTGCAATTGCTCGGCAAACCGTTCGGCGAGGAAACGATGCTGCGCCTCGCACACGCCTACGAGCAAAATACGGCGTGGCACAAGGAAAAAGCCGCACTTTGAAAAGATGGTTCATTTCGTGCAAAAAATTGGCGGGATATTTCCGACCGCCTCGAAAAATAAAGTTGCGCACAAGTAACCAATCATTTACCCGTTGACCGTGCGACGAAAAATCCTCAAGCGCGACATTGCCGTCCGCGATCCCGAACGGACGGCCAGCCGGATTCTCGCCGCCGCCCTCGCCGAATTTGCCGCGCATGGTTTCGCCGGTGCGCGCGTGGACGCGCACCTCGACGAACTGCGCCCCAAATGCAAACTGCATCCGGTCCTTAAGATTCGCGCCGCCGCTGAGCTTGGCATGCCCGCTATACAGCGATGAGGATGCGTCAGGGTCCGCGGCGTCGGGATTGTTCTCGACGTAGACTTCGATCGCGCCCTGCTGCAGGCGGCCGGCTGCTTTTTGCAGCGGCTCACCGCGGTTGCCGGGACCGATCAGCTGGCCCTCCTGCAGCTTCAGGCTCGTCGGGTCCGCACCGGC
>JAMFSG010000240.1 GCA_026225155.1 Verrucomicrobiota bacterium | reverse complement strand
CCTCCATCGACGGCGAGATCAACGCCTGTTATGTAAGAGCTTTCATCGGAAGCGAGGAACAAAACGGCGGCAGCGACTTCTTCGGGCTTGCCTCTGCGGCCGAGCGGAACTTCCGAGGCGAACTGGGCTGCCGCCTGTTTTACCTGTTCAGCGGTGAGGCCCGCGTTCTCCAAAGCCGGAGTTTCGATTGGGCCAGGGCTCATCGAATTCACACGAATCTTGCGATCCTTCAGTTCCACCGTCCAGCCGCGGGCGAAAGAGCGCACAGCCGCCTTGCTCGCAGCGTAGGCGGTAAACGCTGCATCTCCCCTCACATTGGCGACTGAAGAGGTCAGGATGATCGAGCCGCCATCTTTGAAAAGGGGAAGGGCCTTTTGCACGGTGAAGAACGTTCCCTTCGCGTTTAGGTCGAAGGTCTTGTCAAAATGAGCCTCGGTCGCCGTTTCGAGCGGAGCGACTTCACCCCAGCCAGCGTTTGCGAAGAGGACGTCGATGTGGCCGTGCTTCTCTTTCACGACGGCATAGAGCCGGTCCAGATCTTCCAAGCGTGACACATCGCTCACCACCGTCGTCACGTTTGTCTTGATCGAGGCGGCGGCCTCCTTCAGCTCTTTCTCTCGTCGCCCGGTGATCACGACGTGCGCACCTTCTTCCACGAAGCGCTTGGCTGTGGCCAAGCCCATGCCACTATTGCCGCCTGTGATGACCGCGATTTTTCCCGCTAATTTTTGCCCATGGTTATTACCCATATGTTTTCTCCTTTTTGTTTTTCAATTTTTGTTTGCTGTTTTAAATCCGTCATTAACGAATTGTTATTACGTTGGATTTTCAGTTGTGTGGTCGGGTTCCGCAATGGGGTGGATACCCTATCATGGTAAACCCCGTAAAGGGGGTCAGTCCCAAGCATTGAAAAATTCTTCCGCGCCGTTTTGTTGCCTTAATTTTCATTCGTGTTTAATCTGTGTTCATCCGTGTCCATTCGTGGTTAAAGATTTTTTCAGCATGACCTTCGCCTCGCAATTTCTAAAAGACGCGCGCGTGATGGCGGGGGATTTGCGCCATCGCCAAACCATCCGCACGGCGTTGCGCAATTACGAGATCGTCCGCGACAAACGCAAGGCGGCGTTTCAAGATTGGCAGGGCGCGCGCCAGCTGGCCGCCGAAACGAAATGGGAAGCCGTCAATCATCTCGACCAATATCTCGAAGAGTTCGTCGCCAAGCTCGAAGCGCGCGGCACGAAAGTTCATTGGGCCAGCAACGCGGCGCAGGCGCGCGAAATCATTCTCAAAATTGTCCGCGAAAAAAATGCGCGTTCGATCATCAAATCCAAGGCGATGACGAGCGAGGAAATTCATTTGAACGACGCGCTCGAACACGCCGGGCTCAACGTCGTTGAATCCGACCTCGGCGAATTCATCGTCCAGCTTCGCCACGAACCGCCGTATCACATCGTGTTTCCTTCGATGCACCTGACGCGCGGTGAGATCAGCGAATTATTTCAGCGTGAACTTGGCAGCGCGCCGACGAACGATCCCGAAGAACTCACGATGATCGCGCGCCGCGCGTTGCGCAAAAAATATCTCACGGCGGACATCGGCATCACCGGCGCGAATTTTGCCATCGCCGAGACCGGGATGATTTCCATCACGGAAAACGAAGGCAACGCGCGCCTCACCGCCGCGCTGCCGAAGACGATGATTTCCTTGCTCGGCATCGAAAAAATTCTGCCAAAATTTTCCGACCTCGCGCTTTTTTTGCCGATGCTCGCCACGATGGGCGCCGGCCAGCAATTGACCGCTTACAACACGATGTATGCCGGTCCGCGCCAGCCCGGTGAAACCGACGGACCCGAAGAATGGCACGTCGTCCTGCTCGATAATCATCGCACCGAACTCCTCGCCGACGCCGAGCAACGCGACGCGCTCCAGTGCATCCGCTGCGGCGCGTGCCTGAACGTCTGCCCGATTTTTCGCAACGTCGGCGGCCACACTTACGGCACAACTTACAGCGGTCCGATCGGTTCCGTCATCACGCCGCATCTGCGCGGCTTGCAAGATTGGAAACATCTTTCCAACGCCAGTTCGCTCTGCGGCGCGTGCACCGAAACCTGTCCGGTGAAAATTGACCTGCATCACCACCTGTTGCAAAACCGCCGCAACGCCGCGCAGGAAAAACCGTCGCCCGCCGAACAGACTGGATTCAAAATTTTCGCCTTCGCCGCGAATCATCCGAAGCTCTGGAATTTCGGCAAAAAAACGGCGCGCATTTTTCAGCCTTTGCAAAATCTCATCAAAGGCACGCCGGTGGATCCCGCGAAAGCCTGGACGAAAACCCGCGACCTGCCGCCGCTGGCGAAGGAATCGTTCAAAGATTGGTGGAAGCAAAGAAAATGACCGAACGCGAAAAAATTCTAGCGCGCATCCGCAGCGCATTAAAAACGCCCGCGCCAAAACCCGGGGCGCATGGCGAAATCCATTTGCCCGCCACCGAGCAAATTCGTGCTTCAACCGCCAAACAATGGCTGCCGCTCGTCGGCGAAAATTTTGACGAACGCCTCGCGCTCTTCGCCAAAAATGCCGCCGAGTTGAAGGCGGATTTTCAACTGTTCAATTCCGCCGAAGAAGTGCGCGCGGCGCTTCTGCGTTTGCGCGACGCGGAAAATTGGCAGCGCGTAGCCGGTCATTCCGGCGGCCTGATGGATGCGCTTTGTCCGCCGCTAAACCTTCCCCTGCTCCGCACCGACCAAGCTTACGACGTCAATGATCTCGAAGCGTGCGACGCGGGAATTTCCGAATGCGACGCGCTCATCGCGCAAACCGGCAGCGTGCTGGTGACGAATCGCAGCGCCGGCGGACGCGCCTTGTCCGTGCTGCCGCCGCATCACGTCGTCCTCGCGCGCCGCGACCAACTCATCGCCGACCTGCCCTCCGCGTTTGAATTGTTGCAGCAAAAATACGCCGCGAATTATCCGAGCATGATTTCGTTCATCACCGGCCCCAGCCGCACCGGCGACATCGAACGCATTTTAGTTTTGGGCGCGCATGGGCCGAAGAAATTGACAATTTTGTGTTTTTGATTTCCCGGCAGGAATTTCATTTCCGAATTTGAATCTCCAGTAAATCCCGCTAAAATGCCCTTCGTGAAAAGCAAAGTTTTGCTGCCCGTCCTGTTCATCGCGATCTTCGCGGTGTCGCGGATTCCCGGCTTGATGCCGTTGAATTTTAGCGTCGCCTATGCGTTCGCGTTTTGCGCGGGCGTATATTTTCGCGGCGCGCTTGCATGGTTGCCGCTCATCGTCATTCCAGTCACGGACATCGGCTTGAACATTTATTACCAGCACAAATATCCGGGGCTGGACGTCTGGGATTTACCTGATCTGGCGAATCTGTTTTTCAACTACCTCGCCTACGCCGTTTTGATCTGGCTCGGACGTCGGTTCAAACCGCAATCGTCATTCTTCAAGCTGGTCGGCGGCGGAATTTTTGGCGCGATTTTATTTTATCTCATCACGAACACGGCGTCGTGGCTGTTCAATCCGTATCACAATGCCGAATACACCAAGACGCTTGCGGGCTGGATCATTGCACTGACCAAAGGCATCGGTGGTTTTCCTTCGACGTGGGAATTTTTCCGCAACACGCTGTTGAGCGGCGGAATTTTTACCGCACTGTTTGTCGCGGCGGAAAAAGCCACCGCCGAATCACCCGCCGAAAAAACCGCCGGCGCGCGCGAACCGGAAATGGAAAGCGAACCGCAAGTCCAACCCGAAGAAGCGAAAGCGTGACGGTTGGAGTTCAAGCTTTAGCTTGTTCTCCGCCCGCGCAAGCCAAAGCTTGAACTCCAACTGACAACATGAAAATAGGCGTCATTTCCGACACCCACGGTTTTCTCGATCCGCGCGTCGAAAAAATTTTCGCGGGCGTGGACCACATTTTGCACGCGGGCGACATTGGCTACGCGACGATTGTTTTAGAATTGGAATTTCTTGCGCCCGTGACTGCTGTGCTCGGCAACAACGATGACGGATTGCCGTTCAAGGAAACCGAGATCGCCAAACTCGGCGCGAAAAAAATTCTTGTCCATCACATTGTCAATCCGTTTGCGCTGACGGAAAAATTGGAAGCCCGTGTCGTGCGTGAAAAACCGGATGCAGTAATTTTCGGCCATACGCACAAAAAATTCAGCCAGACCGTCAACGGCATTTTCTTTTTCAATCCCGGTTACGCGGGCAAGCCCAAAGGCAGCACGGAACGCAGCATCGCCATTTTGCATTGCGATGAAAACGGCATCCGCCACGAATTTATTCCGCTTTGATTTTTAACCACGGTTGGACACAGATGAACACGGATAAAAGCAGAGACTTTTGACGCGAATTTTACGAATCGAAACCGAAAGCTGGTGGGGCGAGCGTCCCCGCGAGCCGAGGCAATCAAAATTCCAAATGACGTCCGGCGCTCGCCCCACCAGCATAAGCTTTAAATTGTGTTCATCCGTGTCCATCCGTGGTTGAAAGTTTCACCGCCAAATCTTTCACAGCCCGCAAATCCAATTTGCCTGTGCCGAGCAGCGGAAAATTTTCCACGCGATGAAAATCATCGGCTTTAGGTTTCCAAATGTTCGGCAGATCACTTGCGGAAAACTTCTCCAGGCACGTTAGCAAATCGGCTTCCGCCAGCTTGTGCAGCACGACCAGACGTTCGCCTTTCTTTTCATCCGGCACGCCGGTGACAAAAAAAGTTTGTTCCGTCGCGCCCACGACTTCGTGCAATTTTTCCTCAATTTTCAAATGCGGAACCATTTCGCCGCCGATTTTGCTGAAGCGGCTCAAGCGTCCGGTGATCTGCAAAAATCCGTCCTCGTCCAGAAACGCCATGTCGCCGGTGCAATACCAGCCGTCGCGCAAAACTTCCGCCGTTTTTTGCGGCTGGCCGAGATAGCCTTGCATGATATTCGGGCCGCGCACGAGCAACATTCCCGGTTCGCCGAGTGGAACAATTTTTTCGCTCCACGGATTTTCCGCGTCGGCGATGCGCGCTTTCATGCCGAGCAACGGACGTCCGATTTTTCCGCGTTTGCCGCCGATCTGATGAAAACCCGCCGCGCGAAAATTCATCATGTTGACTGAAACAGCCGGACCGCATTCGGTCGTGCCGTAACCTTCAAGCGGGCGGATGCCGAAATGTTCCTCGAACGCGACGGCGATTCGTTCCGGTAATTTTTCCGCGCCAGTGATGGCGAATTGCAGGCTGCCGAAATCCGCCGCCGGAACGCTGCGCATATATAATTGCAGAAATGTCGGCGTCGCGAGCAGGATCGTGACGGCATTTTCGCGCACAAGCGTGCCGATGATTTTTCCATCCAGCGGATTCGGATGAAACACAACGCCCGAACCAACGGCGGCGGGCAAACACAAAGTGACCGTGAAACCGAATGAATGGAAAAACGGCAGGATGCCGAGAAAACGGTCGTCGTCGGTGAGGCTCAAAATGTTTTCCATCTGACGAATGTTGGAAACGATATTGTAATGCGACAGCATCACGCCTTTCGGCTCGCCCGTGCTGCCGCTGGAAAAAATGATGGTAGCCAAATCATCCAGAGATTTACGATTTTCGATTGCCGATTTACGATTTAATGCAGCGGCACGTTGCAGCCAACGGAACGGCGCAAATTTTGCCAGCAAAAATGCGGTGATTTTTTCCAGCGCGCCGGGTTTTGCCGCGAGGTCTTCCAGAAAAAGCAATTCGCCCGGCGGCGTGAGTTTTATTTTTTCGAGAAACTTGCGAGACGTGATGACGGTTTTGATGGCGCACTGTTTAGCGCACGCGGCAAGCGTGGTTTCGGACAAGGTGTAATTCAAATTCACCGGCACTTTGCCGCAGAGAAATGCGGCGTGGTTCACGAGCGCGCCCGGCACGCTCGGCGGCAAATAAATTCCGACCATCCCCTGCCCGGCCCAAACTTTTTTCAGACGGCGCGCGAGGAAAATGGTTTTCGCCAGAGCGGTGCCGAAATTGATTTTTCCGCTCGTCGCATCGGCCATGCAAAAACGGCGCGGATGTTTGCGCGCGGTGCGGACGAAATCGCGCGGCATCGGTTCCATTTTCGCGCGGCGAAATTGCCACGCGTCGGCGATGAGATTTTGCACGGCTTCGCGGACTTCGCCCGGCGTGGCGGTCGGCGGCAGCGGCGCGCCAAAACTGACCGTGACCGGATGCGGAATGCGTTGCGGAAAACGGCGCACCATACGGCCATGTTCAAAACTGGTCGGACTGCCGAGCACGCCGTCGAGCGCGACGGGAATGATCGGCGCGTCCACGTTTTTCATGATGCGCTCGAAGCCGCGTTGAAATTCCAGCAACTGGCCGATGCGCGTGATCTGGCCTTCGGCAAAAATGCAGACGACTTCGCCAGCGCGGATCGCGTCGCTCGCGGCTTGCAGCGAATGGATCAATTCGCGCGGACGTTGCTCGGATGAAATCGGAATGGCCTGCAAAATTTTTGCGAACGGTTTGATCCAACGATTTTCATAAATGTCTTTCAACATCAAAAAACGCACGGGCCGGTCGGTCGAAGCGATCAACAACAATGCGTCGGCAAATGAAAGATGGTTGCAGACGAAGAGCGCGCCGCCTTTCGCGGGGATGTTATCGCGCCCGACTATGCGGATGCGATAAATCGTTTTCGTCACGCACCACAACGCGAAACGCAGCAGCGCGTCGGGCAACAAATACAACGCGTAAATCGCGCCGAGAAAAGTCAGCACGCCGCCGACCAGAAAAATTTCGCGCGGCGTCAGTTGAAATTTTTGCACGAGCAGCCAGTGCGCGCCGGACGCCAGAAAAACACCGACGAAGGAAAGCCAGTTCGCGACGGCTTGAACCTGGCCTTTATTTTCGCGCGCCGGTTTATGCTGTAGCAGCGCGGAAATCGGCACGATGAAAAATCCGCCCGCGAAGCCGAGCAGCGCGAGCAACGCGATGGAAATTTTCAAACCGGCGTGCGGCCACGCGAGTGCTGCGGAAAAAATAGACAAGCCAAACGCACCGAGCGGCACGAGGCCGTATTCGATTTTTCCGCCAGACAAATAACCAGCGGCGACGCTACCCAGTCCGATGCCCAGCGCGATCGCAATCTGAAGCAACCCGATGTGCGTTTCGTCCACGTGCAAAATTTCCGAGCCGTAGAAAAACAGGTTCAGCAACAGCAACGCTCCGACAAAGCTGAAGAAAGTATTGCCAATGACGGCGAGCCAAAGCGGACGGTCGCCGCGCATGGCGCGCAGTTGCCGCCAGATTTCTGCAGGAAAATTGGCGTTGAATTTTTTCTGCGGATTCGCCGCCGGAATTTTCGTGACGCCGAGGCACGCGATGAAACCGATGACCGCGAGCGCGATGAGCACGAATCCTGAAAGCCATTGCCGTCCGTGAAATTGTTGCGACATCATGGCGGCAGCGACCGAGCCGAGAATGATCGCCATGTAGGTGCCGAATTCCAGAATGCCATTGCCCCAGGAAAGTTTTTTCTCGGGCAACAGTTCCGGCAGCGAGCCATATTTTGACGGGCCGAAAAAGGCGCTGTGCGTGCCCATCAGAAAAACGCTTGCGAGCAGATAATTTTTGTTCCATGTCCAAAGTCCGGCCAGCACGAGTGACATGATGAGCAATTCAAAAACTTTCACGCCGAGCATCACGGAACGTTTGCTGAAGCGGTCGGCAAAAAATCCGCCGACCATGGAAAACAAAATGAACGGCAGCGAAAACAGTGCGCCGATGGATTCGCCATAGCTGTTCTTCTCGGCGAAGGTCATGTTCGTGCCGAAAATGGCGACGAAGACGACGAGGTTTTTGACGATATTATCGCTGAACGCGCCTTGGAATTGCGTGACGATAAGTGCCCAAAAGCCTTTGGTCGTGTCTGGATTCTGGATTGTGGATTCTGGATTGACTGCGTTCATGGATGTGAAACTATCAATTCCGTCGCCGAACTGTGAATTGAAAAACTTTGTAAGTACATTGTTTACAACGATGTGTGCGAATTGCAGGATGGCTTTAAAAACGTTTTTGGCACGTGCGGTGCTGCCTTTAATTCAGTTAATTTTAAAAATATGAGTGCACTCATATTTTTAAAAT
>JAMFSG010000239.1 GCA_026225155.1 Verrucomicrobiota bacterium | reverse complement strand
GGATTTTGTAACGCCCAAAAATTTCCGCATCCGTGACAACGACCAATTTTGCTTCCTCGCAAATAAAACCGCGTGCCAGCGAACCGATTTGAACCTTTAGTTTTTCTTCGACGACAAAACCAAATTCTTTCCAAACTTCCTCAAACCGCTGTTTCTCGCCGTCGTTGTTGCAAAAAATGTGGACGGAATAATTTTGCCGCAGCCAACGATGCAATTGCTGAAAGAATTCCCGTCGCTGCGCCTCGGCGATCTGCGGTTCCGGCGCGCGCTCGGCCAAAGGACGAAACGCTTCGAGCGAACTAAAATTCAAATGGGTGGAGCGAGCGTCCTCGCGAGCCGCCGCTTTTTCCGGAGTGTTGTCATTTTCCAAAGATGGCTCGTCAGGAGCCTCGCCCCACCCGGTTTCGGTTTGCGCTGTTTCTTCAAAAAGTTCAAACGACTTAAAACTGCGACGATTCAGTTCAATCAAAAAATCCGGCCACGAAATGAAAAACGGATCATCTTTCGGAATTTGCGATTCATAAGCATCAGCATGAACGGCCAACGATTCCGACTCGCACAAAATGAAGATCGTTTCGGGCGGCAGATAATCTAAAAGCGTGGCAAGCGCTTTTTCATTCTTAATTCTGCCTTCATCATTCTGCCTTCGCTTCAAGATTCCTAATTCGCCCGCCGGCGGCAGCGTGACGCTGGAAATTTCCTCGCGCGAGATTTGCGTCAGCGGATCGAAATATCGCAGCGATTCCAATTCATCACCGAAAAATTCCAGCCGCACCGGCCACGGACTCGTCGGCGGAAAAACGTCCACGATGCCGCCACGCAAGACGATTTCGCCTTTTTGCGAAACCTGCGCTTCCGGCTCGTAACCCTGCTCTTCCAAAAATTCGATCAAATCGAGCGGCGCCAGTTTGTCGCCCCGATTCAAACTGCGAAGCCGACTTTTCAAATCGTCCGGCGCAAAAGTTTTTTGCAGCAACGCCGTAACGTTCGCGACAATCAGTTTTGAGTTTTGAGTTTTGAGTTTTGAGTTGTCGGAAAGTGCGACGAGTGTTTCGAGTCGGTCGCTGATGACATCCGCGTGCGGCAATTTGCCTTCGTGCGGCAAAATTTCCCAAGCGGGATAAAAAAGCAGTTGGGAGTTGGCAGATGGAAGTTGGGGAATCCAAGTTTCAAGATCCTGCTGAAAACTTTCCTGCGTCTTCAGATTTTCCGCGACGATGACAATTGATCGTTGCGGGAAAAGCTTTTGTAGCAACGCGGCGAAAAATGGTTGGGCGGACGCGGCAACGCCGGAAAAAGTCTGCGCTCCGCCAGACTCCAAACGTCGCGCGAGAGATTGCGCGGCGGGAATTTTCTGGATGTCAGCGAACAGTTGGCCTGTCGCCGACGGAATTTGATTTTGCGACAAGCGGCGCAAGATTGCATTGAAGCGCGCTAATTTCAAATCAATTTGCCGGTTTCAGTTGACCGGCGCGGCCACGTCCGCGAAAATTTTTAGATGGCGGCGATAAACCCACTGCTGATTTTGCCGTTCGCACTTTTGCTCGGCGCAATGGCGCTCGCGCCCGTGCTCGCGCCGCGCTGGTGGTTGAAACATTACGCCAAAATCGCGCTCGGCCTCGGCGCGATCACGACGGGAATTTATCTCTTCATTTTGCACGACACCAAAAGCATCGGCCACGCGGCTCATGAATATATCAGCTTCATCGCATTGGTCGGATCACTATTCGTCGTGTCTGGCGGCATCCACATCGGTGTCAAAGGCGAAGCTACGCCGTTCACCAACGTGATTTTTTTGCTCGTCGGCGCAATTGCTGCAAATTTTCTTGGCACGACCGGCGCGGCGATGTTGTTGATCCGTCCGTGGATCCGCATGAACAAATTTCGCGTGACGGCGCATCACGTCGTCTTTTTTATTTTTATCGTCGCGAATGTCGGCGGCTGTCTCACGCCGATCGGCGATCCGCCGCTGTTCCTCGGTTTTCTGCAAGGCATCCCGTTTTGGTGGACGACGCAACATTGCTGGCCGATGTGGCTGACGGCCAACGGCCTGTTGCTGGCAATTTTTTATGTCGTGGACAAAATTAATTTTTCGCGCGCGTCAAAAACCATCCGCGAAAAGGAAACGGCGCACGGGACCTGTAAATTTGATGGCCTGCCGAATCTATTTTTTCTCGCGGTGATTCTCGGCTCGGTTTTTGTGAATCGGCCGCCGTTTTTACGCGAAGGCTTGATGTTCGCCGCCGCCGCCGGTTCGTATTTCACGACCAAAAAATCCGTTCACGCGGC
>JAMFSG010000238.1 GCA_026225155.1 Verrucomicrobiota bacterium | reverse complement strand
GGACCGTGTTATCGATGTCTTTATCCTGAACCGCCGCCGCCGGGAATGGTTCCCAGTTGCGCGGAAGGCGGCGTGCTCGGCGTTTTGCCCGGCATCATCGGCTGCATCCAGACGAACGAAATTTTGAAACTCGCGCTCGGCAAAGGCGATTTGCTCGTCGGCCGTTTGCTGTTGTTCAACGCGCTCGAAATGAAGTTTCGCGAATTGAAATTGCGTCGCGATCCGGCGTGTCCGATCTGCGGCGATCATCCGACGATCAAGGAATTGATTGATTACGAAACGTTCTGCGGCATCGTGCCGGAGCCGGAAAATCTCGGCAATCCCGACGAAGTCACCGTGCAAGACATGAAAAAGGCGCTCGATAATCCGGGCCTCGGCGTCAAGGTCGTGGACGTGCGCGAAGAGGACGAATACGAAATCGCGAAAGTCGCGGGCGTGCCGTTGCTGCCGTTGAGCCAGCTCAACGAACGTTTCACCGAGCTTGATCCGAACACGCAATATTATCTGCACTGCAAAGCCGGCGTGCGTTCGCTGAAGGCATTGAATTTTTTGCGCCAGCAAGGATTCAAATACGTCAAGAGCGTCAAAGGCGGCATCACTGCATGGTCGGATGAAATTGACCGTAACGTGCCGAGGTATTGAGAGCGCGTGTAGCTTTTTTATCTCCAGTCTTGCGCGGCGGCATTTTTTGCTGCCGCGCTTTTTTGCAATTCACTTCAATACGCAAAAGCAAATTTTGAAACACGAAATCTTTCTAAATTTCTCGCTGCTGATTATTGAAAACGCAGTCAAGTCACTAGTTTAGCTAAATTGACCGTAACTGATTGGGCTGTTACAAGGTCGCATGAACAATTTTCTTTTACACAGCAGCCTTATTTTTTTGGTGGTATTTTGTTCAATAAATTTTTCACCAAGTGCGCGCGGCGCGGAAACGGCGGACGGCATTTTTAATGTTAAAAATTACGGCGCAACCGGTGACGGTCAGACATTGGACACGCCGGCGATCAATCGCGCGATTCAAGCGTGCAAGCAAGTTGGCGGCGGCACGATTTTTTTTCCAGCGGGCAAATATGTGACCGGCACGTTTGAAATCTTCAGCGACATGACGATTGAAGTCGGATCGGGCGCAGTCATTTCGGGCAGCACGAACCTTTTGGATTATGGCCTGAAGGAAAATTACGGCATCAACGAAAATGAGATCGGCCAGTCGGGCGAAGGTTTGCACACGGGGATCATAGTCGCGAATCACGCGGAAAATGTGGCGATCGTGGGACATGGTTCATTTGATGGCCGCGGAACTTATTTTGTGGATTTGAAAATTCCGCACGTCGGTTCATCGGGCGATTTCGATAAAAATCTCACGCGGCAGGGTCAGGATTTTGCGCTCATCAAATCCGGCGTTGGCGACGGTCCGGTGATGCCGTGGATGCCGTGGAAAGATCGTCCGGGCGTTTTGATCACGCTGGCCGATTGCACCAATGTTTTGATGCGCGACGTGACTATCAAGGATTCGCACAATTGGACAATCAACATCGGCCAATGCGAAAATGTTTTGGTCACCGGCCTCAACATCCTTAACAATCCGTTGATTCCCAATAACGACGGTTTGGACATCAGCGCCAAAAACGCGCGCATCTCGGATTGCAACATCATTGCTGGCGACGACGCCATCGCCGCGAACCGTTGCGAGAATTTGGCTGTCGCCAACTGCACGCTGTCGTCGCGTTCCTCGGCGATCCGTTTTGGCAGCAACACCAATTCCGTTTTTCAAAATATCGTCATCAGCGATTCCAACCGCGGAATCGCGATTTATGGTTCCGCCGACACCGCGCAATTTTCCAACATCAACATCCAAACGCATTTGTTCAACGGCCAATGGTGGGGCAAAGGCGAACCGATTTATCTTTCGGTCAGCCCCGACGCCAACGGTTCCGCGCAGATCAAAGATATTCATTTCTCGAATCTGGATATTGATAGCGAAAGCGGCATCATGATTTATGGAACGGAAAGCAGCGTCATCCACGACATCTCGTTTGACCGGATAAAACTGCATCTTCACGGCGGCGCGAATAGCGGTTCGGTCGGTGGAAATTTTGATCTGCGCGGACTCGGCGGCGGCGTGGCCACGGCGATTTTTCAGCACGACATTCCCGGAATTTACGCGCAATACATTGACGGCTTGCAAATCCACGGCCTGGAAGTGGAATGGGGAAATGAGCTGCCGGATTATTTTTCCAGCGGCATCGAGTGCGAACATTTTGACGATCTGACGATTGACGGTTTCAAAGGTCGCCAGGCGCAAAACAACGGAACCAACGCCGCTATCGCTTTGCAAAATGGCCGCAAAGTTTCCATCCGAAATTGTGAAGCCGCGTCCGGCACCGGCACTTTTCTTTCATTGGAAAATGTGCAGGAGCAGCGCTTGTTCGTGAACAACGATCTCGCGAATGCGCGGCAAGCCACGCAGCCGGTGAAAACGGATTTCAAAATTTCATCCGGCAATGCGGAATGATTTTGTGGGTAAGATCATTCACGGCCGGACTTGCACGCGAAAAAATCTCGTGCCGATGACGGCGTTGGTTCCTGAATAAGTCACCGGACTAGCCGAAGCTTGCAGCCAATCCGTCAGCGGTGTCCAATTCACCAAATTGGTTGAACTTTCCAATTGATAAATCCGGCCGGGAATCGCCGACCATTTTAATTGGACGAACCGGTTGGTCTGCACCGTGGTGGAAACGAAAATCAGTTTCGAGGCTGCATTGGTCGGATCTGTGCCGGCGATAAATTCGGCATAATCGGACATGCCGTCGCCGTCTGAATCCGTGGTTTGCGTCCGGTTCGTTCCCGCCGAACCGAAATAATAATTTTCCCACGCATCAGAAATGCCATTGTGATTTGCATCAATGAACGTGTAGTTGCCGGTGAAATTGATTGTGCCATTTGCCGTCAGTGTATTCGTCTGGCTGAACGGGGTTTGATAAAAAGCGACGTCGCTGAAAGTCGCGACATAATTGCCCGGCGGCGCATTGGTGATGGTCGTTGAAATGGCGTTTCCGGATTGACTGATCAGACCGGTGAGATTGAAAGTGCCTTGGCCGAGATTTTTGGTGATGACAATTTTCCCGCTGCCGGAAGCCGTCACGCCGGTGATGCCGATGTCGTCAATCGTCCATCCGTAATATTGGTCGCCGCTGAAGTAACCCGCATATTCCCAAACAATCTGAACCGTTTGACCGATGTAAGGCGTCAAATCTAACGTTTCCAATTCCCAATCATCGGAAGTCAGATCGCTGAAATCTGCCAGCACCGGCATGGTTGTAAAATTAGTGTTGCCACTGACGCTGACAAGTATTTGGCCTTCTTCCAACGGTGCCTGACTAAAATCAAAACAGTCCCAGAAAGTAAGCGTGGCCTGGCTCAAGCCGGATAAATCAATCACTGGACTGATAAGATATGTATCTGCCAAGAATGAAATCGGTTGGCCATTGAGATCGCTTCCCCACGCATTTATGCCCGAATGGGCACTGGTAACTAGACCATTGTGTGGCGTGCCTAGCGCCCAATTCAAATCCGCACCAAATGTAGAGTCGGTAACCACCGACCAATCACCGACGCCATTTTCCAGATCATTAAACCACGGCGGCTGTGGTGCGCGGACGGTGGTGAAGGTGTAAAGCGCGCCGTTGTTGTCGTCCACGGTGGTGTTGCCGGCGGCATCGCGGCTCGTCACTTGAAAATAATAATCACGATTCGCCTGCAAACCCGTGAGCGTGACGGAATGATTCGTCGTCAGTTGCGCGGCGTAAGCGGTGTAACTCAAAATGGTGGATTCGCCATATTGCACGAGCGAATCAGCGGGTTTGGAAGTTTTCCAATTCACGACCGCGCTACCGATACTGGTCGTGGACGAAACTTGAGTGATGACCGGCGGCACGGAATCCACGGTTGCGGTGGCGATCACATTGCTGCCGCGCGAGGTGTCAAAATATGTGGCGCTGATGGTGTCGCCGTTGTTGACGGCTAGTTGATTGGTCGCGGCGTTCGCGGAAACCAACGTGATGAAGCCACGAAACAATCCGGGGTGCGTGGTTTCATTCAAAGTGATCGTCACATGATTCGTGGATGAACTCGTGGAGAACGTGACTTGCGCGTGTCCGGCGCCGATCAAATCCGAATCGCCCATTTCCACCGTGACTTGATCCGGCACGGTGTAAACGGATTGATTCAGAAAAATGCTGCCCGCGCCGTTCGCGCCGGGCGCGAGAAAATTCAAAATATTTTTCAACAAAACCACTTCGTTGTTCGGCGGCGTTCCACTGAACGAAACCGTGTCGAGCGGGAACGAAAGAAACACGACGCGACCGGGACTGTCCGATCCGATCTGCGGAAAGCTCGCGCCGCACGGTTTGCCCGAAGCGGATTCAAAACAGATCGCCGT
>JAMFSG010000237.1 GCA_026225155.1 Verrucomicrobiota bacterium | reverse complement strand
GCGCATCCGCGTGCAACGGTTTGCGTTCAATTGCGGCGAAAGCGCGGCGAGCTTTGCGGGATTAAAAGCGGCGCGCGGAAAATATCTTTTCACGCTCGATGCGGATTTGCAGAACGATCCGAAAGATTTACCGAAATTTTTGGACGCGCTGAAAAATTTTGATTGCGTCTGCGGCACGCGCGTGAAAGTGCGCGGCGAAGGCGATCATTTTATACGCGTCGCATCCTCGCGGATTGCGAATGCGGTGCGAAATAAATTATCCGGCGAAAAAATTTCCGACGCAGGCTGCACCTATCGCGCGTTCCGGCGCGAATGCATTTCGAACCTAAAATTTTTCAAGGGCATGCACCGTTTTCTGCCGACGTTGTTCAAGATCGAAGGCCACACGGTCACGGAAATCGAGGTGAGCAACAATCCGCGCTTCGCTGGCCAGAGCAATTATGGCGTGTGGAACCGGCTGTTTGCGTCCTTCTACGATCTGCTTGCCGTGCGTTGGATGAAGAAGCGCATGTTTCAATACAAAGTGGCGAGCACGATCAATTGAAATTCCATGCACCGCGTTTTGATCATCACGGCGAATTGCGTGCTGCTCATTTTTTTGCTCATCGGCCTGCCGGCGGCGACGCGGGACCAATTCGGAAATTTACAATTATCCTCCGCATCCACCGGTCGCACGCTGATGTTTTGCGGATTAGGAATCGCGTTGGCGGCAAATTTATTCGCCGCACAATTTTTGATCAAACCGCGCAAACAAAAAATTCTCTGCTGGGAATGGGCCGCAGTTTTTGCCGTGTTGCTGCTGGCATTTTATGGATTTACGCGCGGCTATTTTAACTTTGCATGGCTGCGTCACGCGTTGCAGTGGTTGCAAAATCATTTGTAGCAAAGGTAGGGACGGCGCGCTGCGCCGTCCGCGCTGGGTTGCGGCGCAACGGATAAGCAAAGTGTTTACTCAACCAGATTCGGTTCCGTCGCCTGACGCTGCGCTCGGCGACGGGGACATCGCAGCGCGATGTCCCCTACATTACACCGCTTCCACGTCCACAGAAACTTTGACGACGTGACGGCCACCACCGGTGAGAATTCCCGCGACTGGACTGACGTCGCCGAAATCGCGACCATAGGCGACAGTGATATGTTCTTCGCCGGGCTGAACATTGTTCGTCGGATCGAAATCCACCCAGCCGGTGCCGGGACAAAAAATGGAAAACCATGCGTGGCTCGCGTCCGCGCCAACGAGCCGCGGTTTGCCTTCCGGCGCGTGCGTGCGCAGATAGCCGCTGACGTAGCGCGCGGGTAAACCGAGCGAACGCAAAAACGCGATGCCGAGATGCGCGAAGTCCTGGCAGACACCGCGACGTTTTTCCAAAACTTCTTCGAGTGGCGTGGCGACGGTCGTGGCTTTGGGATCGTATTTGAAATCCTTGAAGATGCGCGCAGTCAGATTTTTTGCGCCGTCGAGCAGCGGTGTGTCGGGCGTAAAACTTTCGCGCGCGTAGGCGGCCAGGTCGGTCGAGGCGCGCACTTGCGGCGAATCAAAAATGAATTGATACGGCTCGACGACTTCGGGCGAAACCGGATCGCGAAAAAGCGTGGCCGCATTTTCCCAAGTCGTGGAATTTTCGGACGGCGGCGGATTTTTTCCGCTCACGGACACGCGGCTTTGCGTGATGATCTCCAGGTGCCGATGCACCTTCTGCACGCTGAACAAACAAAGTTGGTTGCCGAAATAATCCGTGCGCGCCTTGCGCAAGGTCGGTTCGGGAAAAATTTTCAGCGAAAAATTTTCCTGCGTCTGCGTCGTCGTGGCGCGCGGTTCGAGGCGCGCAACGTGGTGCGAAACCGTGACGGGCGCGGTGTATTCGTAAATCGTGCGATGGACGATGTTGTAAGTCATGCTGAAAAAAAGGTGGCACGGGCGTCCCGCCCGTCAAATCCGGCGTCCCGCCGGATTTCGTTTGTGGCTTTCATGGTTTTGCGGCTTGCGCGGGCCAAAATCCTTTTCACGCCGCAAACAGTTTCGGGCGCGACGCCCGAAACGACAGGCCGGAGGCCTGTGCCACCCCGCGTATTTTGAAAACGTGGCTTGGTAAAAAAGAATTCTGCTTTCATCACACGTTTTCCCGTCCGGTTCTTGAAATTGCCGAGTGCGCAAAGTAAGCGGCGGCAATGGCGTCGGATAATTTCGGCAAATCGCGCAAGGTTTGTTGGATCACTTCACCGACCTGGCTGGCGTGCCAGTTGTTTTTCAACGAAGCCAGTTCGCGCGTATCGGTTTTGGTCAGGCGCGCGCGACATTCTTGCAAAATATTTTTTCCCGAATCCGGTTGGTCGGCTTCGCGTTCGAGCGGCAGGTGCGAGAAATGTTGCACGAGCTGTTCGATCTGGAACAGAACCGAGCGCGGATTTTTGTCGTCGAGCAACACGAGATCGAACACAGCGGGAATGTGTGGCAACAATGTGTAGCGCGAGCGATAAGTGATCGAACTGTCGGCGACATCGAGCACGGCCTCGAGCACGCTGGGATTGTCGGCTTCGGGCGAACGCAGCGTGGCGTTGAGCAGCGTGCAAAGATAGACCGCGCGTTCGAGGCGCAAGCCCATGTCGAGAAAACGCCAGGCTTGCGCGCGCGTCATGTTCTCGCGGGCGAGGCCGTGAAACGCGGCGAGGCCGAGCAAAATTTCATTGAGCGCGCCGACGGCATCGCCCGCGAGCAAAACGGAATTATTCGCCGGCGAAACCAGACGTTCGTCGAGATTGCTGATCGCGCGCCAGAGATCGTTTGAAGTGCGGTCGCGCACGAACATCGCGAGCCGCTGCAAATTATCAATCGTGTGCCGCAAACTGCCGCCGCGAGCGGGATCAAAAATCGCCGCGAGCAATTCAGCTTCAAACGCTTCCGCATTTTGACGCAAATCTTTTTGCTCAAAAATATTCGTCAACTGGCCCTGCGTTTCAAGCGTTTGCAGCAATGGCGCGAGCAGCGGCAGCGCGCCGCCGTTGCGTTCGGGATTGAAGCGCAGCAACGTCGTGCGCAGCAAACGCGCGGTGGCGTCGGCGCGTTCGGAATAACGGCCGAGCCAGAAAAAATTATCGGCGAGACGCGATGGCAGATTATTTCCCGTGCGGCGCAGCTCGACATTTTGATTCGTGTTGTGCAACAGCGTGATTTCTTCCACCGGCGTTTCGGAAACGATCCAGGTGTCTTTGCTGGTGCCGCCGTGCTGCATCGAAATAAAATTTTTTCCGCTCTCGGGCAACACACGCGTGAGGCCGCCGGGCATGACGCGATAACCGTCCGGCGTCGCCACGAGATAAACGCGCAGGCCGACCGCGCGCGAAACGAGCGCGCCATTTTCCCACGTCGGCGCGGTGGAAAATTCCACGCGTTCCTGCGCGACAAACTGGTCGGGATCAAATTCAATCCGCTGTTTCAATTTATCGCGGTTGGCGGCGGCAAATAAATTTTCGGCATCCGCGTTTAGCGCGTAATTGCGGAACGCCGGTTTCACGACCAATTTATCGAGCCGGTCCAAAACGTGTTTTTGCGCGGATTTTTGGCCGCACCACCACGTCGCGACCGACGGTAATTTTAATTCTTCGCTCAACAAATGACGGCACAATCCCGGCAGAAACGACATGAACGCCGGGCTTTGCACGAGTCCGCTGCCAAGCGCGTTCGCGACGGTCACGTTGCCCGCGCGCAAGGCTTCGACGAGGCCGGGCACGCCGAGCATCGAGTCGTTGCGCAATTCCAACGGATCGCAAAAATCATCGTCCACGCGGCGCAGAATCACGTCCACGCGCTCCAGCCCGCTCAAGGTTTTCAGCCAGACGTGATTATCGCGCACGGTCAAATCCTGGCCTTCGACGAGCATGTAGCCGAGATAGCGCGCGAGATACGCCTGCTCAAAATACGTTTCGTTGTGCGGTCCGGGCGTAAGCATGACGACGCGCGTATTTTCGGACGGACGCGGCGCGAGTTGCGCGAGCGTGTTTTGCGCGGCGCGAAAAAATCCGGCGAGGCGGTGGACATTATTTTCGCGGAACGGTTCCGGCAAAATGCGCGACGTGATCAAACGATTCGCCAGCGCATAACCCGCGCCAGTGGGAATCTGCGTGCGATCGGAAATAACCCACCAACGTCCATCCGGCGAACGCGCGAGATCGGCGGCGTAAAAATGGAGAAAATTTCCGTTCGCTTGCCGGATGTTGTGGCACGGCCGCAAAAAATCCGGTTGCGCAAAAACCAGCGCGGGCGAAAGCCAACGCGAACGGATCAAATCCTGGTTGCCGTAGCAGTCGGCGAGAATTTTATTCAGCAACGTCGCGCGCTGGATCAAACCGGTTTCGAGTTTGCTCCATTCGTCCGGCGCGATGACGAACGCGCCCAAGCCTTGCGGGACCAAGGCGCAGAAGTCGTATTCGGAGACTTCGCCGACCGCCGCACATTGGTGCCCGCACTCAAGGACGTGAGCGCAGTCCAGTTCACGCATCCCGTTGCCGCGGGCGTCATCAATGCTGCGGGCAATCTCATCTCAGCAATCCGCGAAGTCGGGAACGACCCCCACGTGGTGGTGTGCTCGATGGGAACAGCCAGTGAGGCCGATAGCCCCAGCGGCT
>JAMFSG010000017.1 GCA_026225155.1 Verrucomicrobiota bacterium | reverse complement strand
TCCGGCGCCGTCGGCACGAGCGCGCATTTGTCGCCGCGCGTCGAAGCGTTCGTCTGCAAAAAACTTGGACTCACGCCCGCACCGATCGCGACGCAAGTCATCCAGCGCGACATTCACGCGGAATTTCAAAACGCGCTCGCGCTCGTCGGCGCAAGCATGGAACGTTGGGCGGTGGAATTTCGTCATTTGCAACGCACGGAAGTTTTGGAAGCCGAAGAGCCGTTCACAAAAGGTCAAAAAGGTTCCAGCGCGATGCCGCACAAGCGCAATCCGATCACGTGGGAACGGCTCACCGGCCTCGCGCGCGTGTTGCGCGGCAATGCAATGGCCGCGCTGGAAAATGTCGCGCTCTGGCACGAACGCGATATTTCGCATTCGTCCGTCGAGCGGATCATTTTTCCCGATTCGTGCACGCTGTTGGATTATATGTTCGGCCTGCTGACGCGTTTGATGGACGGCATCATCGTTTATCCGGCGAACATGAAAAAAAATCTCGGCCTGTCGCTTGGTATGTGGAATTCGCAGACCGTTTTGCTCGCGCTCATCAAAAAAGGTCTGACGCGCGAAGCCGCCTACAAACTCGTTCAGGACAACGCGATGAAAACGTGGGAAGTCAAACACGCCGGCCGCGACGACGCAGATTTTCTCGAACAATTAAAATCCGATCCCGAAGTGGCGAAACATTTCAAAAAAGGCGAACTGGAAAAACTCTGCTCGCTGGATTTTCATTTCAAGGAAGTGAACAACCGGTTTAAGAAGTTGAAGCTTTGATTGGAAACTACTTACTTATGAAACAATTTAAGTTTTATTGGTTGGTTTTGGCACTTTTAGTTAGTTCTTTTTCAGTGTTTGCAAAACCAACTGAAGCTCATTTGATTGAACTGCTTGGTTCCGGAAATTTTGAGAAAATGAATGACGCGTTGGATCGGTTGCCACACATGTATCCCAATAGCACTAACGCCATCGAAATTATCAAAGGAATTTTAAGAAGCAACGAAGTGATGAATGTAACGGAAATTGCCATGCAACCAACTCAAGGTCATCCGATACAATTGAGGCCGGTGCGTCACGTTTTGGTTTTGCGGGCTGTTGCTCGCTCTCTTGGAAATTACCATGCTACGTTGAACGACGAAGACCTTGCCATTGTTTATAAACTTCTCAAATCGAGAGATGAAAATGATACGATGGATGGACTTAAGGCTCTACGCAGTTTGAACAATCCGCAATCTGTGCCCGTTATTTTGCCGCTGCTTGAGGATGCAAATGTTCATGTCGTCCGAGACGCAATTCGCACTTTGGCTGTAATTGGAGACAAAAGCATTATTCCATCCATTGAACCATTGTTGAAAGACCAGCGCGCAGATGTCAAATGGGATGCTCAAGCAGCAATTAAATCGCTGAAGTCAAAATCTTGAATTTTAATAGTAGATTATTTAACTCTTTTTTTAGAAACAGTAACTATGCAGACGACGGACTTGGATGACTTAAAACAATTGGTGGCGGAATTGCGCGCGGATCATGTGGCGCAAAAAGCCAAAGAAAAACGCGATGGCTGGACGAAATATGTTTCGCTGACGATGGTGATCATCGCCGTGCTCGCGGCGATCGCGACGTTGCGCGGCGGCGGTTTTTCCACGCGCACGCTGAAAGAAATGAACGAGGCGACGTTCAATCAGGCGCAGGCTTCCGATCAATGGTCTTTTTACGAAGCCAAATCCATCAAGGAAAATCTTTACGAGATTGAGTTGGAACATTTGACCGCCGCGTCATCGCCGGACGCTGTCGCGATCGGAAAGATGAAAGACAAAATCGCCAAATACGAAAAAGATAAAGCTGACATCACGGCACTGGCGAAAGGCTTTGAAGCCAAGCGCGACGCCGCGCGCACGACGGCGACGAAAGCCGCAGAACATTCCAAGCAAATGGGATTGTCCATCACGTTTTTCCAGATCGCCGTCGCATTAGGCGCGATGTGTTTGATCGTGAAGAAAAAACCGTTGTGGATTGTCTCGACAATTTTCGGCGGTTTGGCGACGGCGCAGATGATTTACGTTTTGTATTTTGTTCCGCTGGGCTGATGCGTTGCGATTTTTGTCGAAGTTGAAATCGGCTTTGGCTAAATTGCGCGAATGTATTCGCCTGCTGCCACTCGTTATGATTCGCCGCAATTTTATCGCCGTTGCGGTCATTCAGGACTTCGTCTGCCGCTGATTTCGCTCGGCCTCTGGCATAATTTTGGCGAGAAAGATTCTTACGAAACCGCCCGCGCGATCACGCTGCGCGCGTTCGATCTGGGCGTGACGCATTTTGATCTGGCGAATAATTACGGTCCGCCTGATGGTGCGGCAGAAATCACTTTTTCAAAAATCCTGCGCGACGATCTTTTGCCGTGGCGCGATGAACTGATCATTTCGACGAAGGCCGGATATTATATGTGGCCGGGACCTTACGGCGAATGGGGTTCGCGCAAATATCTTTTGTCGTCGCTCGACCAGTCGCTGAAACGCATGGGCCTCGACTACGTGGATATTTTTTATTCGCACCGGCCCGATCCCGATACGCCGTTGGAAGAAACGATGGGCGCGCTTGCGCACGCGGTGCGCAGCGGCAAAGCGCTTTACGTCGGCATCTCAAATTATCCGGCGGCGGAAACGGTGCGCGCCGCGAAAATTTTGCGCGAACTCGGAACGCCGTGTCTGATTCATCAACCGCGTTATTCGATGCTCGATCGCTGGGTTGAACCGGAATTGCTGACGACGTTGGAAAATGAAGGCATCGGTAGCATCGTGTTTTCGCCGCTCGCGAAAGGTTTGTTGACCGACCGTTATTTCAAAGGCATTCCCGCCGATTCACGCGCGGGTCATGACAAAAGATTTTTGCGTCCGACCGACGTGACCGATGAAGTTTTGGCGAAAACCAAAAAGCTGAACGACCTTGCGCAATCGCGCGGCCAGACGCTGGCGCAATTGGCACTCGCGTGGGTGTTGCGGCATAAAACGGTCACGAGCGCGCTCATCGGCGCGAGCAAAGTGGCGCAAGTGGATGATTGCGTCGGCGCGACTAAAAATTTGGTTTTCGCCAAAGAAGAACTGGCGCAGATCGAAAAAATTCTCGCGTAAATTTTTAGACAGAATTGCAGAATTTTCAGAATTAAATTTGTAGGTTCCGTAAACTCTGTCAAAAATTTTCTTCCGTCCGTCCGCGATAAGCCGTCAGAAAATAAATCAATACACCGACAACGATCGCGGTGAGCGCGCCCCAATAAATCGTCCAGTTGGTGACGTCGGCGCGCGTGCAATGATTAAACCACCAGCCGGTGCCGAGATAGCCGATGAGATTTCCCACACCACCATTCATCAGCGTCAGCAATGCTTGCGCGCGGACACGCCATGCGGGCGCGACGCGTTGATTGACGTAGATTTGCGCCGTGATAAAAACGAACACGAACGAGGCACCGTGCAAGGCGATGCCCGCCAGCAATCCAAATTTTCCATTCAGCGCGCTCAAACCGAATCGCGCGATGCCGATGCCGAGACCCAAAACAAAAATCCATTTCAGCCGCCAATTCAGCAACAGCCAGCCGACGGTGAACATGCCGATGAGTTCAGACATCTGCGCGAGACACATCCACGCGCTAGTGTGTTGCAGGCCAAGATCATGCAAATGCGTGGGCGCATACGGATAAAAAGCGGCGATGGGAATATTGAACAAGGTCGTGATGATGAAAACGACCCGCGTGTCGCGATCTTTCAACAACGTCAACGCATCCAGTCCCATCCGTTCGTGCCATGAAAGATTTTCGATGGTGCGCGGAACTTCCAGTTGCGGCAAAAAAAAGGTGAAGCCGGCGACGAGCCACCACACGCCGACGCCCAAATATTCTGTCAACGCCGAGCAATCCAGATTCATGAAACCGATCAGCGCTGCGCCGGCCATCCAGCCGAGCGTCGCCATCGCGCGGATGGAACCGAATTCTTTTTTTGCATTTTCCAAGCGCGCCAAAACGAGGGCGGTCGAGATGCTGAACATCGGCGCATAAGACAGTGAAAAAATTTGGATCAGTCCGAGAACGAACCAAGGATTCAAGCCGTGGTGGA
>JAMFSG010000236.1 GCA_026225155.1 Verrucomicrobiota bacterium | reverse complement strand
GAATTGAGGCAAGATCGCTATTGGTCAGATACCCAATGCCACCATTGGCTTCAACCGAGGTAAATAAATCAATAGTCGGATTACTAGAGTTTGGGCTACTCACGTCACCCCAACTTAGCGTTATCTTGCTGCCTGTTGGTAACGCCGCTAACAAGTTGGTTGTAATTCCGCATACCCACAGCCGAGCATAATCTTCAAGATCACGAGTTGTAGGAATAGCCCGCTCTCCTAACGGATTAAATTGATAACTGACATAATTACAATCGGTTATAGGCTGACCGGTTGAACCGATGGTGGCATACGAATTACGCGGAGCATCGTCCATATAGTTGGTAGCATCGTCTGCATCATAAAGCCATCGGTCATAATTATTATTGCACCAAAAAACATATGGTGAATTTGCTGCCGTCATATCTGCACCGTTCCAAGATAAATCCATCGTGCCGTCGTGGTTGGCATCCACGTTCAAGCTGACGGCATACACGGTGCAAGTGCCTTGTGCGCCAGTGTTAGGATCGGGCAATGTCGTCACGGCGGCGGCTCCGGCTTGCGTGGCAAAATAGTTGCCGTAAGGCGAGACTACGCCGGTGGTGTTGGTCGTCACGTTTCCATCGTCGTCCATCGTATAGGCTTTATCCAGATATTGCTGCAAATAGCCATACGCTCCTGAATAGCCGTTTTGCAAGCCCAGCTTGGCAAAAGCACTGATGCCAATGCTTTGCCCCACACCGACCATCGGCACATCGCTGGTATTCGTCACTGAAAAGGCACTGTTGCCGGGCAGATTCGTCCGGCCACCGATGTCTCCAAAATAGCCGCTGCCGTCGTTTATTCCCCCAAAATAGGTGTCCGTCCAAAAATCATATTCGACCGTCTGAAACTGCGGCTGCGCCGTATTCATATAAATCGCCGTGGAACCCCAAGCGGTGATAGAATTTCCCGCATTCAGCACCATATTTTGAACATTGCCGTCGTTATCGTAGTAAAAAACTTTGGCGGATACAAAGGGCAGTCCCCAATAATTGACCACGTTGTTGGAAAAGATCAAAGTGGGTTCGTCATATCCGTCATACGAAATCGAAAAGCCTTCACAAGCCAAGTAATACGCAGGACCGAAACTATCGCTATCGCCATCATCCGGCAATCCTGCCGCATAAGTGCAGAGCCATTTGGCCGTGTTGGTGTCTAGCAACGCGCCGCCGTTCGTGCTGGCCGAAGGCAGGTAGGTGGGTGAAAGTTGCAAGGACAGATTGGTGCCGTCATCCAGAAAATGGGGAAGTTGCACCCCCGTGGTCATGTTGCCATTGGCATCCACGTCCGACGGTGTGAACACGAAGTTGCGATATAATTCATTATCTTCAAATGGCCGGTAGATGTTGAGCGACTGATAGTCCGCCCCATATCCCTGAGGCCCGGTAAAAAAGCCGTTGCCAGACCCATAAATGCCGTTGTAGTTATTGACATCGTAAAATGCCGAATAGGCATAGTCCGGCGGATTGACGAGGCGGGCGACGCCGGTGCCATAGGGATAATTGGTGAAGCTGTTGAAACCGAACGGCGAAATGATGTCGGCGACACGCAATTGGAAGATCAAGTTTTGTTTCAACTGGACACGCCCGTCGTAAAAATTATCCGGCCCCCAATTTTCGACCAACCAGTTGCCACCGCTGACACTGCCGTTGGTAGCCACGGATTGCAGATAAAAAATGTGTTCAATATAATCATTATTGGCTGGGGTCGCCACCAAGCTCAACCAACTCGACGGCGCAGGGCAAAAGCCATTGGTGATGTCTCCCACCGGAATATCAATGCTGTTGGTGATGGTGAAGGGAACAAGCCCATTATCAACGACGTTTTCACCCGTATAGAACATCCACACACGCACTTTGGCGGCATCCGGCGGAATATTGCCCACCGCCAACAAATTGCCCCCGTTTGGCGCAGGAATAATGCTGCCCCACACCGTTGACGGCTGGAGCGGCAAGAAGCCGCTTAAAGCGGAACTGCCTCCGGCATAATGCGCTTGAACCTGAAACGACTTGGCCATCGTTGGATCGCCATAACTGTATTGGTCGAAATCAGGCGCATAAGGAATTGATTCGGTGAAGGTGGGCGTGGAAACATTGTAGCTGTTACCATCCGAATCAGTGACGGTATAGCCCGTCACATTCCCCGGCGATGGCAGCCAACTGACCGTGGCTGTGCCCGTGACCGTATTGTAACTGACCGTCACCCCCTGTGGGGCAGTTGGTGTGTAAAACGTGTTGGGATTCAAGCCCATCGCATATTTCTGATAGATCGTGTAACCGTCGCCCGCCGAATCTTGGGCGTTCGGATTAACGCCGCTCAATCCATACTGAGCTTCCCACCAATTAGGAATTCCGCTGCCATCGCTGCTCTGTTCTGATCGCAAACGGAAGAAAAGATTGTTCGTCAGATTCATCGGCAGCGGGATCAACGCCGTCCAGTTGGTCGTTTCCGACCCGAGAATAGATTTGCCTGTATCTCCCCAATTGGTGGTCGTCAGATCCGAATTGGTTAAAATTTCATACGAAATATCGGCAATTGTATTGGACGCGATCCCTGTCAGGCTGTTGGAAACAATGCCCCATTGTGCGATATACAAATTCGTCCCGTAATCTGGCGGGGTGTAGGTGTAATTGTTCGTGTAATCATCATTCGTTCCGCCGCCTTCGCCCGGTGTCAATGAGCCACTTGATAAATCCATCGTCCGGCTCGTCGTCGTGGCGGTTGCGAACACTTGGGCTTGCACCACCAAATTTGATACCCCGTTCATCTGTGCCAAAATCTGCGACGGACTTCCAGTTTCGCCAGCCGTGGCGTCCACTAAAAATGCGCCGTTGGGCATGACGTAGGTATTATCGCTGTCAATACCAAGCGGGGCGCATGGAAACGGAGCCGTGACGCCATTGCTGCCGGAAACCACCCAAAACGTGCCGCCACCGCTTGGCAAATCAGTGGGCGCAATCAATGGCAATTCCGCCACATCCGCGACCACGCCGACAATCGAATCATTCGTTTGCGCCAGCAGCACGTTGGCGGCAAACAGCAACGTTAAAAAAACTCCCGCCGTTTTCAAATTGATTCTCATATTCTGATTTAAGTTTTCAAAGTTTATCTGAACTGCTTCGTGAATGTGAATTGATAAAAAGTTTTGAACATCGCTTAAAACGATGCCCGGTTGTTTTGTATCTTCTGAATCTGCCCGTTGAGGGGGTGGAGATGTTGCCTCTTCGCCTTAATTTTCCAAGAATTGTGACTTTCCGCGCAAATTTTGCAACCGATATATCGGTTTCGTTTCACGCGATGCTGCACTGCACTTTTGCCGTCATGGTTTACTTCCGAATTTCGCCAAAAACGAATCCCAAAAGCATGCCGCCGCCCCCCCCCCAGCCCTGTCAAATACATAATTCCATTGCCAATAAAGGGAATACTTAACATCGGGGATGGATTTCGTGAGAGTTTTAAGCGGCCTCATTTGATTTCCGGTTCAATCTGCTCGTAAAGCCATGTTTCCAATTTCGTGGCCAGTGCCATATTTTGCGGCGTCACATCGCGCCACTGGCTGCTGCCGTTGCTGGCATTCATGGAATCCTCGACCTTGCAGATGATGTTCAACTTCACCGTTCCGTCTGTCTGATTGCGCACTGTGAGGTTGTATTTGTAACGCGTGCTTTGCGCCGCAAACACCATGAACTCTCCCGGCCCGGCGATGTAATCTGTCTGAATGACGCCCGACGCCTTGTCCACGCTATTGCCGCCGAGCAAACCGGCGTCGCTCGCGGTGTGATGCGGCGCGCGAAACGGTCGTTGCGTGACGAGCGCTTGGCCAGATTTTAATAAACCAACAATGCTGTGAATTTTTGTCGTTTCCAGCGCTTCGTCCAAAGTCAGTGGCGGCAAAATCGTGGCCAGCCGTTTTGCCAGCATGGATTTGCCGGTGCCCGGCGGGCCAATTAAAATGACATTGTGTCCGCCCGCGGCCGCAATTTCCAAGGCGCGCTTTACATTTTCCTGGCCTTTGACTTCGGAGAAATCGTGTTCGTCTTCGGACGTGTGCTCGAATAATTTTTCCAGATCCACTTTCGTCGGCGCGATGCGGATTTCACCTTCGAAAAATTGCGCAGCCTCGCGAAGATTTTGAACGGGAATGACATTGAGTCCATGAACAACCGCCGCTTCGGCGGCATTTTCAACGGGAACTAAGATTCCGGTTTTACCATCGGCTTTTGCGCGCAACGCGATTGGCAAAATTCCTTTGCACGAACGCACCGCACCGGTCAGCGCGAGTTCGCCGACAGCGACAAAATGATCGAGTTGATCCGTTTCAATCTGCTCGCTCGCGGCCAACATTCCAAGCGCGATGGGCAGATCAAAACTCGGACCTTCTTTTTTCACGTCAGCGGGCGCGAGGTTGATGGTGGTTTTGCCCATCGGAAATTTGTATCCGGAATTGGCGAGAGCGGTGGAAACGCGATCTTTGGATTCCTTCACGGCGGTGTCGGGTAGGCCGACGAGCGCGATAAAAGTTTCGCCATAACCGCAATTGACTTCTACTTCGACGGCGAAAGCGTCAATGCCGTTGACCGCCGCGGAACAAATGCGTGCGAGCATCGAAAACTTATGGCCGAGAAATGGGCGCGGCGCAACTCGATTTTCCTTTAGGCCGCATCTTAATTTGGTAGGGATGGCGCGCTGCGCCGTCTGCGCCGGGTCGCGGCGCAACGGATGGCCAAGGCGTTTGCGCAACAACTTCCGCTCCGTCGCCTGACGCTGCGCTCGGCGACGGGGACAGCGCAGCGCGCTGTCCCTACCACCGCTTTCGTCAAAGACAGAATCTCAAAAAATTTATTTTTTCGCGGCAGCGGGAATTGGCAATTCCAGTTTTTTCAATTCAATCGTTCCCAAGTCCACGACCGAATCATCGTTGGTGTCTTTCGCTGCCGGCACGGTGATTTCTTGCGCGGAAGTGAACATCTTTATCGAAGTCATTTGCGCGCCGGGCATGAAACGTTCTTGAAAATTAAATTCGTAAGTGCCGGGCAGCACGTCTTCCATCCGGAAAGAACCATCCGGCGCAACGAGGCCGGAAAATCCGCGATAATTCTCGTAAGCCTTTTGCACTTCCGGCGATTCATAAAAAGCTTCCCGCTCGGCATCGGTTTTAAGCTGTTTGGCTTTTTCATTTATCACGTTCATCGGCGTGGTGATTATGGCGTAGCCGTTGGTGAAATCTATGGATGATCTGTCCGCAATTTTCACCATGCCAATCACGGTGCGTCCCGTGCCGCCGGCATTCGCAACCACCGTTTCTCCGGGTTTCACGTCCACAATTGCAAGCTGGCTGCTGGTGCTTGAGCCAGCTCCGGTTGGCACCATTCGCGAAAGCGTTTGTTTGCCGGGCGGAACAAACGTGATGGCAAAATGTCCTTGGTCATCCGTTTTGGCTACGAATGCGTTGAAATCATAAAACGGAAGCTGGATGATTGTCGGGCTTGAGTTTGTAATGCTGACAAAATTATTGGTTTGCCCCGATTTTTGAATCTTCATTCTCGACCATTGCGGCATGGTCTGGGAGATATGAATGGATTCATTCGCGCCGACGTGGTGTCCGACTCGCAGCGTGCCTTCGATGCGTCCCCATTTTTGCAACGTGATCTGCGGCGACGTTTTTAATTGCTCCAGCGAAACTTGCACGATGCCCATTTCATTCAACGCGACCACCGATTGCGCTTTTTCATACATCGGCAAGGTGAAGCTGCCATCCTTGGCAGTGCTGACGATCAAACCTTTTTCGCGCGCATTGTTGGAACTGAAAACGCCTTTGCCGAGCGCGAGATATTCATTCTCAACCTGCAACGCGACATCCGCGTCCGCCGCTGGTTGGCCATCAGGCAACAGCACCACACCTTTGATTTGCACGCCGGGAATCAATTTCGGCGGCGGTGGCGGCTGGTAAGAACTCATTTCGGTATTCGTGCTGCGGTCAGAGGCGTTGATGTTTATCGCAAGGGATTGCCCCGGTTGCAAAGTCACCGACTGAAGCGGCGTATTTTGCCACGAACCATAATTTTGCATCGGCACACGATAAGTGATCCGCAGATGTCCCGGCGGCACGCGATGAAATTCAAAATGCCCTTGCGCGTCGGTCACGGCATGGTTCGACATATTCAACCGGCTCAAAGCGATCAGCGTAGCGCCGTCGTCAAACGCCACGTCCAAATCTTCGTTCGTGCCCAATCCGGACGTGCGTTTCAAGGTGCCGATAATTTCTCCATAAGCTTCCAGTTTGATGACGGAATTGGTCGTGAGCGATTCGATGCTGACGGACGCAAAACCATCCGCCGACGCGGCGGCGACATATTTTTTGCCCCAGACCGGCTTGAAAGAAAATTTCCCATCCGCGTCCGCCGTCTGTTGCGCCGACTGGTTTCCGCGCGTGGCCAACTCGCCGGCGGAATTAAAACTCGCCTCGTTAAATCCGTCGCCCAGCAAAACCAAAGTCGCGCCCGCCGCCGGTTTGCCGTCCGGCGTGAGAATCGTTCCCGCCGGGCCGACGCCGCGTTTCAAAATGAAATCCACATTCGTGGCGTCGCCCGGCAACACCGTCGCCACGGACGGCAGATAGCCATCCGCCTCGGCCAGCAGCAACGGCTGCGCGATACGTTTGCCGACGTGAATTTGATAAGTGCCATCGGTTCCGGCAACCGTTTCAAAAGTGTTCCATGCCGGCTGGTCAAAATTCATGACTTGACCCGGCGTAATGGTAAAATTTTTGACGGGCCGTTTCGTTTCATTGTCAACCGCGCGGCCGGAAACCAGCCAATCGCGCGAATGGTCGGGCACGCCTTCTGCGCCGCGCAAAGAATGCTGGCGCGTCTCGGTGTAATCCGGCGGAATTTGCTGATAGTTTGGTATTGGGTCTGGTCCTTTTTCGAGCATGAAAACCAAATTGGTGGTGTCCAGATCCATGCGTCCGATCAGTTGAAACGGATTCAATTGATCCACGCTCAAGTTCCGCGACGAGACGTGATAGCCTTTCACACGCGCGCTCAAGTTGACCAATTCGGACGGCACGCCGGTCGTGTCAAAATGTCCATCCTTGTCCAAAGTGATTTGCATCGAATCCCAAGCCTGTTCGCGCGAAACGAGCAGGCGAACTTTCGCCGGCAACGGCTGGCCATCCGCCAAAACCACATGGCCGGCCAAACGATGCGCCAGACCAACGATCAAATCGCCCGCGTCCGTCGTCTCGCCATCTTTGCCGACGTGAACGGTTTGAATCGGAATCGCGCCGAAATTTTTCAGCGAGTCCATGATTCCATAAATGTAGTAATCCGCGTCCGGCGGCAGATTCAGGAAAGTAAAATTGCCGTTCGTGCCCGTGCCGACTTCAAAATGGCCGAGATAATGTTGCATCGCCCGGTCGGTGGACGAAACGCCCACGGAAATGCCAGCCAGCGGTTTGCCATTCAATAATACGCGCCCGGTCAACGTCGCGCCTTCGCTCAAAACCAAATCATGGCGGTCCGTGCCACTCGCAAGTCTGTCGAAATTTTTATTGGCAAAGGCGCGCGCCGAAACTTTTACCGCCAGCATATCAAACGGTTTTTGGGCCGTGATGAGAAATTCGCCATTGTCGTCTGTCACCGCGAGCGGATCAATTCCCGGCAGCGATCCCCAACGACCGCCGCCATCGCGTGTCTCGATGCCTTGCACTTCCACGACCGCGCCTGCGATCGCCGCGCCTTTTTCATCCACCACGCGCCCGCGCAAACTGCGGTCCGGCGTGGCGTCCGCTGATTCAATCGGTTCCAACTCGATCTTCACCGGCGCGCCTTTGGCCGGATCCACATTGGAAACATATTGCGGTTTGAAACCTTTCGCGACCGTGAGAATTTGAAACGTGAGTTGCGGATCAAGCGATTCAATTTTGAAACCGCCTTGGGCATCCGTCGAAGAATGCTTGATGCAATCCGCATAACACGACGGACAAAATGTGCTGGTGCCGGACTTCGGCGCGGCGGTCGCGATAAAAACCGTCGCTGAAACCGGCAACTGCGCACCGTCTTTGGCAGAAACGATGCCAATCAAATCCGGGCGGATTTCTGAATTCGTGGCGACAAGGCTGGCAGAATTTTTTACGGTGGAATCAACTGGTTTGCTCGTTTGCGCGTCGGTCAAAGCCGCCGCCGCCAAACCGACAATCAAGAAAATTGCCAATGCCGACCAACGGCTCGGCTTGCGAAAATTAGCGATCATCGCGATGCGCCGCCGCATTTGTTTTTTGTCTTCGAGAATTCCGACCAAGCCCGGAATCGCCGCCGGCCGGTTCAGATTTTCCAGCAGCTTGACGACGGTTTCGCCGTAAGCCGTGCCGGCCTGGTCGCCCGCACGCAACAGCGCGAGTTCGTCGCATGCCAGTTCGCGATCAGCGCGCAAACGCGCAAAACCAAACCAGAGCAGCGGATTGAACCAGTGAAAAATTTGCAGCAACGTCACCAGCCAGTTGAGCCAAAGATCGCCGCGTTTCACGTGGGCGAGTTCGTGCAGAAAAATATATCGCAGTTCGCGCGGAGAAAATTGCCCGCCGATTCCGCGTGGCAACAACAATCGCAGCCGGAACAAACCGAACAGCGCCGGACTTTGCACCGCGTCGGTTTCCAGCAATTCGATCGAGCGCGAAATTCCAAATTCGCGGCGGCAATCATCGAGCAGCGTCCGCAGATTTTGATCGGCGGGCGTCGAGGCGCGTTTCAATTTTCGTTGAAAATAAATGGTCTGCGTCACCACCACTCCGCCTAAAACCAGCACGCCCGCGAGCCACAACGCCATTGAACCCGGAATGATGAAATCGTCAAAATCCCACTCGCGAAGGTTCCAGGCGTCAAAGTCCGGAATTCGGCGCGGCGCGACGGCGGCTGGTTTTGAAATGGCAACTGCGGTTTCAGTTTTTTCCGTTGGAGCGGACGCCGACTCGGCTGGCGCGGCGGCAAAATTATTTTCTGAATGAACGGATTCGCTTGGCGCTGGCGAAACAGAAATTGAAGCGGACGGTTCGAGATTTTTCTGCGGTGGTTTTGCCATTTGTGCAGAAGTTGGAGAATAGTGCATTTCCATCTGCACTTTTGGCTGCACGAAATTGAAAACACTAATCGCGCTCTCCGGGCCGGACGGCAAAAGCAATCGCGCCAGCACCAGCCACCAAAGTGCAAACCGCCAGCGGTTGGTAAGCTGGCGGCGAAAAAGCCATTGTATGGCCAATACAAGTAAAACTAAAACACCCGCTTGCAGCGAATGATTGAGCAGCCAGTTCAACAGCGGCTCCAAAACAGGAAATCCGGCGTTCATTTTTTCTCCTTTCGTTTCAACAGGTTTTTGAGTTCCGTGATTTCGGACGGCGACATTTTCTGGTTCTCGGCAAAATGCGCGAGCATCGGCTGGAGCGAACCGCCGAACACGCGGTTCAAAAACGATTTGCTCTCGGCGGCAACGCAATCTTTTTCCGCCACCAGCGGTTCGTAGAGATAAACGCGGCCGGATTTCTTGAAGCCGAGCGCGCGTTTTTTGACAAGCCGGTTCAGCAAGGTCTTGACGGTTTTGGGATGCCAGCCGTCGCGCGCAGGCAACGCATCAATGATTTCCTGCGCCGTGACGGGCGACCGGTGCCAGCAGATTTTCATGATGTCCCATTCGGTTTCGGAGATGCGCGGCGGTTTCATGCAGGTTTAGATTACAGATGTAATTCTAAAAGATTACAACGGTAATCTTTACGGCGCAACAAATTTTTGCCGGCAGTGGAAACAGACAGTTCTAAGTTGTTGCCGAAGAAGGAGAAGCCCGGTTTAATTTTTCGCCGAGCAAAAATTCCTCAAGCTGCGTGTGGCGCAGGACATTGCGGACGGAGGCCGAAACATTCGTGAATTTCAGCGCGATGTCGCGGCGCTGGAGATTTTTTTTGAACCGCACCATCAGGCCGATGCCGGTGCTGTCCACGAACGACACGCGCGCCAGATCAATGACCACGCTCATGCCGGGCGATACCTGCGACAGTTCCGATTCCGTGTGCATCCCCAGTTCAATCGCGTTGAGCGCGGTGATTTCGCCGGCCCAGCGGATCTGCAATTCTGTTTCCGCCACGCCGCTGGTGACGACGGGCGCATCGGCCGCGCTTTCGATCAAAATGTGCGCGCCGTTGAAACTGGCCTGGATGTTGAAAAATTCATCCAGCTTCATCAGCTTCAAAGCAGCTTCAACCGGCGGACGCGGCGCGATCAGAAAAAATTGCCGGCCCAGTTCGCGCGTGCGTTTGCGCAGCCGGATGAGCAGGCCGATGCCGGTGCTGTCGGTGAAAACCGTGTCGGTCAGATCAAACATGACGTGGCTGCGTTCGGCGGCACGCAACCATTCGGCTTGCGACGCCTGCGCTTCCGCCGCACCGAGCCGGGCGGGCGCGCGAATGATGAAATTGCCAAACGTGTCGGCGGTCGGCTGGTTCGCCGCGATTGGCGCGTGGGATTTTTTGCCGCGCAATCGCCACCATTGCCGCAAAACTGCGAGCGTAAAATTGCGTCCGTTTTTGGCGCGTTTCGGTTTCGCCGAAACGCCAGATAAAAAACTCAAGTTCTCGCCGACGCCGAGCGCGAACGGAATGTCCAGCTCGCGGTAATTCATGCTGATCCATTTTTCCTGTTTGGAAAAACCAAACGCGACCAGCAAAATGTCCGGCTTTGCGTCGCGCAGCTTGCGCAAAAGATCGCGCTGGTCCATTTCCAAAAGCGGTTTTTCCGGCGACGCAAAAGTTCCGGCGATTTGTAATTTTGGAAATTTGGCGCGGATTTTTTCGGCCACCGTCGCGTCCGCCGCCGCGCCGCCGAGAAAAAAAACGCGCCAGCCATTTTTCTCCGCGAGCGCGAGGAGTTGCGGCACGAGATTTTCCACCGTGATGATTTCCGGCAACCGGTTGCCGAGCATTTTTGCCGCCCAAAGAATTTGTTTTTCCCCGGCCAGCACGAGATGCGCATCAAAAAGAATGCGGCGCAATTCCACGTCGTCGCGCGATTGCGTCAGCAGATCCACGCCGACTGTCGCGCCGTAATGCGGCTGGCGCGATTGCACCATCCCGCCAATCAACGCGAGCGCCTCGGCGGCGGTGACGTGGTCAAACGGCACGCCGAGAATCGCGGTGGGCACGCGTTCCGTCGGGATGATGGGCGTTGATGTTTCCGGCATAAAACTTTGGCAGCGTTAACAATACAACTTTTTCGGAAAAA
The DNA here is from genome assembly GCA_026225155.1 of Verrucomicrobiota bacterium. Classification (GTDB taxonomy): domain Bacteria; phylum Verrucomicrobiota; class Verrucomicrobiia; order Limisphaerales; family UBA11358; genus UBA11358. Next base: position 185 of record JAMFSG010000236.1, on the reverse strand, counting down.
TCCAAACCCGGAAAAATCCGGCCGTGGCTTAATTTGGCAGGGACGGCGCGCTGCGCCGTCCGCGCCGGGTTGCGGCACAACACGAATGGACAAGACGTTCACGCGACGACGCCCGTTCCGTCACCTGACGCTCCGCTCGGCGACAGGGACTTCGCAGCGCGATGTCCCTGCCTTTCAAATTAAGG
>JAMFSG010000235.1 GCA_026225155.1 Verrucomicrobiota bacterium | reverse complement strand
CTAAGTTTTGAGAAAATATGGATTCGTTCGGACGAAAAATTGATTATCTGCGCATTTCGGTGACTGACCGTTGCAATGAGCGGTGCCTCTACTGCATGCCGGAAGGTTACAAGGGTTGGGAGCGCAAGACTGATCATTTGACGGCAGAAGAAATTGTACGCGTCGTGAGGGTGGCGGCGGGATTGGGCTTCCGCAAATTCCGGCTGACGGGCGGCGAACCGCTCGTGCGCGGTGACGTGCCGGAAATTATCCGCACGATTACGGCGATTCCCGGCGTGGAAAGCGTCGGTCTTTCGACGAACGGAACCAAGCTGGCCGCGCTCGCGGGAATTTTACACGCCGCCGGATTGCGGACGGCGAACGTGAGTCTCGACGCGTTGGATCCTGAAATTTACCGGCGCATCACCGGCGGAAACTTGGATGCCGTGCTCGCGGGTATTCGCGCCGCGCTGGCCGCCGGGTTTGAACGCGTAAAGTTGAACTGCGTTCTTATGCGCGGCGTCAATGAACAGGAACTGTGGCCGCTGGCACTCTTCGCGGCGGAACATGGATTGCCCCTGCGCTTCATTGAATTGATGCCGCTGACGCGGACGGACGTTTTGACCGAGAAAAATTTCCTGCCCATCGGCGACGCCATGCGCCTGTTAAGTCAGCATGACGAACTGATTCCCCAGCCCGATTGTCGGCTCGGCCACGGGCCAGCCAGATATTATCAGCTTAAAAAAACCGGTGCGCTCGTCGGCTTTATCGGCGCGATGACGAATCTGCATTTTTGCGAAACATGCAACAAAATGCGGCTCACGGCCGACGGGAAAATCCGTCCGTGCCTCGGCGACCATGGCGAAATTGATTTGCGCGCGGCACTTCGAAACAACGACGATGATGAATCGCTGCGGAAAATTTTTCTGGAAGCGCTGCGCTTAAAACCGCTGGATCACCAATTCCGCGGGCAATATCAACCGTTGCGCCCAATGACCGCCATCGGTGGTTAAGGAATATTGCGACGGCTAGGCGACTAGGTGTCGAACCAGCGACGCAATTTTTACAGATCAGCGACTTCACAAAGATCAGCCAAACCTTCTACTTCGCTATAAAACTCTGGCAATACGGCTATTTGGGAAATCTGCACTGGCATTCCTTCTACTTGGCACGAGCCGTGCAATGTCGGCATCTGGGACTTTGAGACTGATTAAAATGAATATGCTCGAACCATTGCTGACGGACAATCGAAACCATCTGAAGGTTGACGGAACCCTAATTTGGCGCGTGACCCGTGCGATGACGCTTGAGCAGAGGTTGCAAGCTCAACCGACTATTGGAAATCAAGCACCACTTTTATCTTCGGAGCCGAATTTTTCCAAGCCCCGGAAAATTCAAAGCTCCTTACCACCGGATGCGGCAACCGCTTCTGCCGCACCGGTGGCTTCATTACCAATGGAAATAAGGACATAACCTAGTCTCGTTGAAAACCGGACACAAGCCGACGCCCGATTACGTCCGGAGTCTGCGCCTCGCGCTCAATCGCGAATTTCCCGGCACGACGTTTTATTTCCTGCCGGCGGACGTCGTCAGCCAGACCATTAACTTCGGGCTGCCGGCACCCTTCGACATTCAGATCCTGGGTCGTGACGTGGCCGGCAACCAACTGGTCGCGTCGGCGATTGCGGACAAAATCCGCCACGTGCGCGGAGCCGTGGATGTGCGGGTGCAGCAGCCATCGGATTTGCCGCGCTTCCAGTTTGCCATTGACCGAACCAAGGCTTCCGAGCTTGGCCTGACTGAAAGCGATATCGCCGGTTCGGTGCTGCTCAATTTGAGCGGCAGCACCCAAGTTCAGCCGACCTTCTGGCTCGATTCGCGTATTGGTGTCGAGTATCTCCTGAACATCCGCGTGCCAGAGTATGAGATGACCTCGCTGTCGGATCTCAATTCCATGCCGGTGAAGGCGGGCACGCCCGGAACCGGCAACGAACAATTGCTCGCAAACCTAGCCACGTTTTCACGCACCAACAGCCAGCCGATTTATTCGCACTACAATGTTGTTCCCGTCGTGGATGTCTTCGGCGGGGTTGGTGGTCGCGACCTCGGCGGTGTGCTGGCGGATATAAACCCAATCCTTGCCGAGGCGCAAAAGTCATTGCCGAAGGGCAGTTCGATCATGCTACGCGGCCAGGCGGAAACGATGCGCTCCAGTTTTCTGGACTTGAGCGTCGGACTGGTAATGGCGATTGCGCTGATCTATTTGCTGCTGGTGGTCAATTTTCAAAGCTGGCTTGATCCATTCATTATTATCACCGCTTTGACCGGCGCGCTGGCCGGCGTCATTTGGGGACTTTATCTCACTGCGACCACCTTGAGCGTCCCAGCCATGATGGGAGCCATCATGTGCCTCGGCGTGGCCACGGCCAACTCCGTGCTCGTCGTCACCTTCGCGCGGCAGAACCTCCATCAAGGCATGACGCCGTTAAAGGCAGCTTGGGCAGCTGGCACTGGACGTCTGCGTCCGGTTCTCATGACGGCGACGGCGATGATTATCGGAATGGTGCCGATGGCGCTGGGATTGGGCGAAGGCGGCGAGCAGAACGCGCCATTAGGCCGGGCGGTGATTGGCGGCCTGCTCATGGCCACCATCGCCACATTGTTTTTCGTCCCCGTGGTGTTCAGCGTTCTGCAACGATCGGTGACTGCGCCGGAAAAAAGCGAGGCGGACCGGCTGACGCCAACACAAGGAATCATCCCGGCTCCAGCCGCTACTTAAAGGATTATTTTATGAATGGAATCGAGCTTGAACCAAACAGCACAACCGAATCACCAAGAAATGGTGGCTCGCAACCGCCGCCAAAATTTTCTGCCAGGCATTTGCGTATCGCAGTGATCATTCTTACGCTGGTTTTAATCGGCGCACTCGTGCTCGGTTTTCTCCCGCGCTGGCATCAACGTCAGACGGCCATGGCGGACATGAATCAACTGGCAATCCCGATGGTTTCTGTCGTTTCACCCACGCTGGAAAAATCGGAGAGCGGACTGGTCTTGCCAGCGGAGATCAAGCCGTGGCGGGAAGCCTCCATCTATGCCCGCGCGAACGGCTACCTCAAAGACTGGATGGCGGATATCGGCGCGCACGTCACGAACGGCCAGTTGCTGGCGGAGATTGAGACGCCGGATTTAGATCAACAACTCGAACAGGCCAAGGCGCAACTTCAGTTGTCCCAAGCGAACCTGCACCTCGCCGAGACGACCGATGCGCGGTGGAAAATATTATTGAAAACCGCATCGGTGACCGAGCAGGAAGCCGCCGAAAAAGCGGCTGGCCGCGAAACTGCCGCCGCCAGCGTTGCCGCCGATCAAGCGAATGTGCGACGGTTGGAAGAATTGGTCGCCTTCCAACGCGTTATCGCTCCTTTCGACGGGACCATCACCATCCGCTCGGTGGACAACGGCGATCTTATTGTGGCGGGCAGCGGAGGCCATGAATTATTTCATATCGCGCAAACCGATAAACTTCGTGTCTATGTGCGCGTGCCGGAACCGAACGCGTCCGGCATTGCGGTCGGTCAGACAGCCACGCTGACGACTCCGGCCAGTCCGGGCCGGTCGTTCACCGCCACAGTGACCACCACCTCGGAAGCCATCTCAACCATTTCCCGGACGCTCTTAACCGAACTGGAGATGGATAACTCGCAGCATCAAGTTCTGCCCAACAGCTATGGTGAAATCAGTTTCAAGACAGATAATTCCGCACCGCATCTGGTCTTGCCATCAAACACCTTGATATTTCGCGCGCAAGGGTTGCAAATCGGGGTGGTTCGCGCGGATGACACGGTTGAATTGCGCCCGGTTCAAGTCGGCCGCGACCTTGGACAAACGGTAGAAATACGAAGCGGTGTAACTCCGGCTGACCGGGTCATCACCAACCCCACCGACTCGCTTGTGGATGGTGCCAAGGTGCAAATCCAAACCATTTCTGAGACTGCGGCCGCAAAATAATTATGAAGCCATTGGCCATAAACCTGAAAAAGAGTTGGCAAAAATTATCGGCCTTTCCGGGATTTTCACTTGCGGCCACAATGCTGCTCGCGGGCTGCGCGGTCGGTCCGGATTACAAACGCCCTGGAGCGACGACGATTCCGGCTGCCTATACTGGCACAACGAACACTGGTGCGACCAACGGCTGGAAAGTTGCGCAGCCGCAGGGACAATTGCCCAAGGGCGACTGGTGGAAAATTTTTGGCGATCCTGAATTGAATGATCTGGAAGTCCAGGCCGCCAATGCGAATCAACAACTCAAAGTCGCTGTCGCGCAATTTGCCGAGGCGCGTGCCGAGATGGATGTCACCCGGGCGGGACTATTCCCGAACGTGGCCGTTTCTGGTTCAGCCACCCGGCAGCGCACCTCACCCAACGCCCCGTCGGTGACGACCGGCCAGGGCATTGGCCAGGCGAGCACCTATAATGATTTTACACTGCCCTTGGATTTTAATTACGAAGTTGATTTCTGGGGCCGCGTGCGCCGCAGTGTGGAATCCGCCCAGGCACAAGCGCAGGCCAGCGCGGACGATCTTGAAACCATCAAACTGATGATCCAGGCGGAAGTGGCGGTGGATTATTTCACCTTGCGCGCGTTGGATTCTCAACGGGATGTTCTGCTTTCCAGTGTTCAGGTATTCAGCAAATCATTCGATTTGACCATGAGCCGCCGGGCCGGCGGCGTGGCCACCGATCTGGAAGTCGCCCAGGCGGAAACAATCCTGAAAACGACGCAAGCCCAACTGCCATCCGTGGCGTTGCAACGCGCGCAATTCGAGCATGCACTCGCGCTATTAGTCGGACAGAATGCCACCACATTCAGAATCCCGGAACGCATCCTGTCTGCCACGCCGCCGTTGATTCCGTCCGGGTTGCCGTCGGAATTGCTGGAGCGCCGGCCGGATATTTCCGCCGCCGAACGCCGCATGGCCGCTGCGAACGCCAACATCGGCGTGGCCAAGGCCGCTTTTTTCCCGACCATTGAGTTGAACGGTCTGGCCGGTTTGGAAAGCGTGAATGCGGGCACGTTGTTCAACTCGTCGAGCCGGCTATGGGCCGTGGGACCTTCATTGACGTTGCCGATTTTTGAAGGTGGCAAACTTCGCGCCAGTTTGCGCTACTCAAACGCCGTTTACGAAGAAATGATTGCCAGCTATCGCGAGAGCGTGCTGACGGCCTTTTCAGAAGTTGAAGACAATCTCACAGCCCAGAATCTTCTGGCCAGCCAATACGAACTGGAAAGCGACGCCTTGGTGGCCGCACGCAAACAACTCGAGGTGGCCAATAACCGTTACCGCGACGGATTGATCACATATCTTGAAGTCGCGACCGCCGAGAGCACCGAATTGAATATCGAGTTCAGCACCGTGCAATTGCGTGGCCAACAACTCATCGCCGCCGTCGCACTGGTGAAATCGCTCGGTGGCGGCTGGCAGGATGGCAACGCAGATCATTTTAGCTCCAATTCGCCACCGGAAAGTCTCTCGCTTGCGGGTGCAACGCTTTAATGCGATGCGGAAAAATTATTTTCCGGCCAGGATTTGATGGCGTCACTTCCAATGAATCAATTGCTGGCAAGCACCATGTTTTTGATGGTCGGTGAAGCGACACCACCTCTGATTTCCTGCGTCACGGCAAATTTTCCCGCGACCTTGATCGGCTGTTTGGCCTTGAATTCCATGCGCACGTTGCCGTCGTCGCCGACGTGGAAAACACCCGCATCAACCGGCGTCGTGCCATTTTCCAAAACCCAAAGTTGATAATCTTTGTCGGCTGGCAGCGGCTTAAGATTTTCGGCGACGAAAACGCCGTCCTGTTTTTCATTGTCCCAAAGCGAAACGGCCACGGCTTTCGGCGCGTCGGCGACAATTGAATTCAGCATCGCGATTTTCAGATTCGCAAGCCGGTTCGATTCGCGCAACGTGGCGACGGCTTGCTGCAGATCATTCGTCGCCGTTTGCAATGACTGCGCGAGCTGGTTCAAATCGTTGATCTGCTGCGCCTGCGCGCCGACTTGTTTTTTCAACTGGCTGTCTTGTGCGAATAAAATCAAGCATAACGCGGCAAAACCGGTGGCGAGCGACCAGGGCAACCAGAATTTCGGGCGGAAATTTTGTTCCGGCAGCGAAACGGTTTTTTGCGGCGGCGCGATTTGCGCGAGAATTTTCGCGCGCAATTGCGGCGGGGGTTCAGTCATCGAAACGGAACCGGCCAGCGCGCCGGTCGCGGTGCTTAAGCTTGCGACGAATTCTTTTAGTTCCGGATCGGCCTGCATTGCTGCCTTGAACTCGCGCGCTTCCGCCGGCGACAACGCGCCCAAAACGTGCAGCGAAGCCTGCTCTTGCATGCGTTCGTCAATCATAGCAAGCCCTCCAGTTGGTCGCGCAATTTCAACAGGCCGCGGCGGATGCGCGCCTTGACCGTGCCGAGCGGCGTGTTCAATTTTTCGGAAATTTCGTTTTGTGTCAGGCCGGAAAAATAAGCGAGCTCGATCGCCTGACGTTGTTCCGCCGGTAAATCCAAGATCGCCTTTTGGATCAATTTCGCTTTTTCGTGGCCGTGGAGATTTTCATTCACCGTTTCGGAAATTTCATTCGCGATGGCCGATTCATTTCCGGCTTCTTCGGCGAGCCGGCTGCGACGTTGGGACGCGCGGATGCGATCAATCGCTTTGTTGCGCACGAGAATCGTCGCCCAGCTCGCGGCTTTGCCAAGTTTTGGATCGAAGCTTTTGGATTTTTCCCAGATCTGCAAAAAAACTTCCTGCAAAACATCTTCGCTTTCGCTCGCGTCGTTGAGAATTTTGAAAGCGACGGAATACATCAGCGTGGAATGACGGTCGTAAAATTCCGCAAACGCCGCGCGATCGCCGGCGGCGATCTGCCGCAACAGTTCAACGTCGCGCTCCCTGTTTTCCTGTTCGTTCACTGGGTTGGTCAAAAATAAAAAATCGCCGTCCGGCCTCGCGTTCAAAAACGCAAATGCCTGCACAAATCCAGTTTGCGCGCACAAGCTCATAGCAAAATCGGCGACCGGTTACAAGTTGACATCCACAATTTAAGAACGCATCCCGCCGCCGGTCGGATGCAAAAAGTTTTGTGCATCCAAAATCCTTCGCCAGACGATTTAACAATTGAAATGCAACAACTCTTGTCACGATGAAAAATAAACCGGCAATTTTCGGCAAAGTTTTGACGCCGCTCGTCCGGTGGTTTGACGCGGATTATGGCAACGAAGATTTCGCCGCCATCCACGCCAAGCCCGACAAAGTGGAATTCGTCCGCGTGCTGCCGTTCGTTTTTTTGCACCTCGGCTGCCTCGGCGTTTTTCTCGCCGGCTGGAGTTGGTTCGTGGTCGCGACGGCGATCATTTTGTATCTCGTCCGCATGTTCGCGATCACCGGATTTTATCACCGCTACTTTTCGCACAAAACATTTCACACCTCGCGCGCGGCGCAATTTGCTTTTGCCGTTCTCGGCGCAACTGCCGTTCAACGCGGACCGCTTTGGTGGAGCTATCAACATCGCCATCACCACAAACATTCCGACGAAGAAGAAGACGTCCACTCACCGACGCTGCGCGGATTTTGGTGGTCGCACATCGGCTGGATCACGAGCGGCAGGAATTTTCCCACCGATTATTCCACCGTGCGCGACCTGACCAAATTTCCCGAACTGGTTTTCTTGAATCGCTTTGATTCGCTCGTGCCGTTTCTGTTTGCCGTCGCGCTGTTCACGCTCGGGCATTTTCTGAATGTTTATTTTCCGTCGCTCGGCGTGACCTCGTGGCAACTGCTCGTCTGGGGATTTTTCATCAGCACCACGATTTTATTTCACGCGACTTCGAGCATCAATTCGCTTGCGCACCTGCTCGGCAAACGCCGTTACGAAACCGAGGACAACAGCCGCAACAGCCTTATCCTCGCGCTCATCACGCTTGGCGAAGGCTGGCACAACAACCATCACCGTTTCATGAGCGCCACGCGCCAGGGTTTTTATTGGTGGGAAATTGACATCTCATTTTACCTGCTCAAAGCGCTTTCGTGGACCGGCATCATCTGGAATCTGAAACCCGTTCCGCTCGCCGCCTATGAAAATTCCCATCGCATTTCCAACGACTACAAAATTTCTGCCGACAATTCTCATCGCGCGTGAAACGGGTTGCCATCATCGGATCGGGAATCGCCGGCTTGGGCTGCGCGTATTTTCTTCATCGCAAGTTCAACCTGACGATCTACGAAAAAAACGATTACGCGGGCGGCCACACGAACACGATTTCCATTCCCGAAGAAAAACGTTCCGTGCCGATTGACACCGGCTTCATGGTTTTCAATCACGTCACGTATCCCAATCTCACGCGGCTTTTTCGCGAACTCGGCGTTGAGACCAAACCGGCGCCGATGTCATTCAGCGTGCAACATTTGCCGACTGGCTTGGAATTTTGCGGCACCAGTTTGAATCATCTTTTTTCCCAGCGAAAAAACCTTTTGCGCCCGCGTTTTTGGAAAATATTGTCGCAAATCAACCGCTTCAATTCCGAAGCGATTGAAGCTTTATCTTCGCCCGAATTTCAAGATCACACCGTTGGCGATTACGTCCGCGAACGGAATTACGGCGACGATTTTTTGAATTTTTATCTCGTGCCGATGAGTTCCGCCGTTTGGTCCACGCCGCCGGAATTGATGCTCGATTTTCCCGCCGTCACGCTGCTGCGATTTTTTCACAACCACGGTTTTCTCGGCCTGCACACGCAGCATCCGTGGTTCACCGTCGTCAACGGCGCCAAATCTTACGTCGAAAAACTCACTGCGCCGTTCCGCAAAAAAGTCCATATTTTACGCGGCGTTTTCAAAGTCCAGCGCGTCGGCGAGCAGATAAAAATCACCGACATTTACGGCGGCGAAGAAACTTACGATCAAGTTATTTTCGCCAGCCACGCGGACGAAACTTTGAAAATATTTGCTGATGCCGACGCACAAGAACGCGCGTTGCTCGGCGAATTCAAGTATCAGCCCAACACCGCGTTGCTCCACACCGACGCGTCTGTGATGCCGAAAACACAATTGTGCTGGGCGTCGTGGAATTATCGGCTTGATCGAAATGATCGCAGCAGTGATGGCAAAATTTTGCCTTCGACAATTTATTGGATGAACAGTTTGCAAGGCGTCTCCGAGCGGCAAAATTATTTCGTCTCCATCAATGGCGAAAATTCCGTGAATCCGAAATCCATTCTGCGGCGTATCTATTACGAGCACCCGCTGTTCAATCTGGGTGCGATCCGGGCTCAGAAAAAATTGCCCGAACTCAACGCGCGCATGAACAACGTCTTTTTTTGCGGCAGTTATTTTCGTTACGGCTTCCACGAGGACGCCTTCACGTCCGCGCTCGAACTCTGCCGTCTGCTCACCGGCGAAAGGCTCATGTCATGAATTCCTGCCTTTACGAATGCTCCGTGATGCATCATCGGTTCGCGCCGAAGGCTCACCACTTTCAACACGACATTTTCATGTTCTATCTCGATTTGGATGAACTGGATTCCGTCGCCAAAAAAATTCTTTTGTTCAGCCACAATCGTAAAAATGTTTACAGCTTTTGCGACCAAGATCACGAACCCGCCGGACAAAATCCGCTCAAACAGCGCGTCCTTAATTTTCTACAAAAAAGCGGAATCGAACTGAATTCTTCTGCGCGCATCATGCTCCTCACGTTGCCACGCGTGCTCGGCTACGTTTTCAATCCGATCTCGATTTATTACTGCTTCGATTCCGCCGGTGAACCGATTTGTTCGGTCGCCGAAGTCGGCAACACGTTTCGCGAAATGAAATTATATTTGTTGTCGCCTGACGAATTGGATGCCAACGAAACGTTTCAAAAAATTGTTCCGAAACATTTTTACGTCTCGCCATTTTCCAGCCTCGATTTGAATTTCGATTTCAAATTGAAAATCCCCGTCGAAAAGCTGGCCATAAAAGTTGATGATTTGGACGGTGATGAAAAAGTTTTGATCACCACGCTCACCGGTAAACGCGCTGAATTGACCAATCAAAATCTCCTTTGGCTCACGATCAAATTTCCGCTCGTGACGCTGAAAGTGATTTTTCTCATCCACTGGCACGCGCTGCGATTGTGGCTGAAACGTATTCCGTTTTATCGCAAGGCGGCGAATGCGCCGCTGCAACGCGAAGTGTTGCGTCCACATTCAACTCTCGTTTCAAAATGAATCCATCCACCGCCACTTTGAATCCGCCGCGCACATCCGCCCGCGCTGAAAAATCCGGCGGCTTTTACCAGCGCGTCGTCATGCAATCGCTCGCGCAGATGACGCTCGGCTGTCTGCATCTGGAATTGCCGGACGGCACGCGAAAAGTTTTTGGAACGTCGGGCGAAAAAATTTCCGCGCGTGTCCAGATCAAAAACTGGAGCTTTTTCAAACGCTGCGTTCTCTTCGGCGACATCGGTTTTGGCGAAGCTTTTGTGGATGGCGATTGGGACACGGACGACATCACCAAAGTCATTTCGTGGTTCATTTTGAACGTCGAAAATTCGCCCGCGATGTCCGGTTCGCGCGCCAAAAAATTTCTCGTCAATCTGCTCGGCTGGCAAAATCGCATCGGCCATTGGCTGCGCCCGAACAGTTTGACGACTAGCCGCCGCAACATTTCCGAGCATTACGATCTGGGAAACGATTTTTACAAATTGTTTCTCGATCCGACGATGACGTATTCGTCCGCGTTATTTGAGAATGGTAGGGCAGAGCTGCCGCTCTGTCCCGATTTGACCGGCGAGCGCAGCGATGCCGGTCTCTGTGAAGTTCCGGCGGCGCAGCAGCGCCGCCCTACCTTGCAAGAAGCGCAATTTGCCAAATACGATCGCTTGTGCCGCCAGTTGAAATTGAAACGCGGCGAACACATTTTGGAAATCGGCAGCGGCTGGGGCGGATTTAGTTTGCACGCCGCAAAACATTTCGGCTGCAAAGTCACGACGGTCACGATTTCCGAGGAGCAATTCAAATACGCGCGCGAATTGTTTGAGCGCGAAAATTTATCCGACCGCATCGAAATCAAACTGCAAGATTATCGCCTGCTCGCCGGCCAGTTCGATAAAATTGTTTCCATCGAAATGATCGAGGCGGTCGGCGACGAATATCTCGAAACGTATTTCGCCAAGTGCCACGAACTTCTCAAACCGCACGGATTACTCGCGTTGCAAATGATCACTTGTCCCGATTCGCGCCACGATTCGCTGCGTAAAAATGTGGACTGGATTCAAAAACACATTTTCCCCGGCTCGTTGCTGCTTTCGATTCATCGTGTCAACGAAGCTTTGCGCAAAACCGGCGATCTGTTTTTACACGACTTGAAAGACCTCGGACTTTCTTACGCGGAAACTTTGAAACGCTGGCGCATCGCGTTCAATCAAAACGAAACCGCGGTGCGCGAACTGAAATTCGACACGCGCTTCATCCGCAAATGGAATTACTATCTGTCTTACTGCGAAGCCGCGTTCGCGATGCGCAACATCAGCGTCGTGCAAGCGATCTACACGCGTCCGAATAATCCAACTCTGCAAATATCATGATCATTTTTCTCCGCATCGCCTTCAGCCTGGTTTTAATTACGATGCTTTGCGCGACCAGTTGGGCGAGTGCGCAATGCCCGCTTTGGAAAACGCCGCAAGCCGTCGTCACGCATCCGTGGTTCATCGCGACGCTGTTCGATTGCTACTTCGGTTTTCTCACTTTTTACGCGTGGCTGTTTTACAAAGAAACGTCATGGTTCGCGCGCAGCGCGTGGCTCATCGCCATTTTACTTTTGGGCAACATCGCCATGTCGAGTTACATGCTCATCACGCTTTTCAAATTGCCGCGCGACGCGCGCATCGCCCAAGTGCTGCTCCGGCAAAAATAAAATTTCATGCATCATGCCGCCAACAAATCAACCTTCGCGCCTGAAAAAATTCTGGCAGGAACGCGTTGTCGCGCTGATCACCGGCCAGCTCAAGCAAGGCATCACGCCGGAAAAAATCGCGCTGACGTTTGCGCTCGGAATCTGTCTCGCGACGTTTCCGATTGTCGGCACGACGACGTTACTTTGCCTCACGATCGGCGTCTGGCTGAAACTCAATCAGCCGATCATCCAACTCGTGAACTGGCTCGCTTCGCCGCTGCAACTGGTGATGATCGTGGTTTTTGTCCGGCTCGGCGAATGGATCGTGCGCGCGCAACGCGTGAGTTTTTCCATTCCCGAACTGTTCCGGAAATTTCACGAATCGCCGCTGAAATTTTTTCAGGAATTCGGCATGACTGGCGTTCACGGCATCGTCGGCTGGATGGTCACCGCGCCATTCGCCGGCGTGTTGCTGTATTTCATTTTTCTGCCGCCGGTAAAAAAACTTGCCGCCGTGCTGGACAAAAAATAACCGCGCCACTGCCATGCTAAACGAATTTATTTGTCTGCTGCTCGCGGCGACCGGCTTTGCCGTCGGCATGATGTTCATCGTCTGGCTCGCGGCCTTACGGCTCAAAAACCTTTGCATTGTGGACATCGCATGGTCATTCGGATTTTTGCCGATCGCAATTTTCTTTGCCGCAACTGCCGATGGTGATGTCGTGCGCCGCTTGATCATTGCGGGCATGGCTGCGTTGTGGAGCTTGCGTCTCGGCACGCACGTCGGCGTGCGCGTCATCAGCCATCATCCACAAGAAGACGTGCGCTACGGAAAACTGCGGGCCGACTGGGGCGCGAATCTGAAGAAAAAAACTTTCTGGTTCTTCCAATTTCAGGCCGCGATTCTGGCTGCGCTTTCAACCATTTTTCTCGTGCCGTGCTTGAATAAAAAAGCGGAAATCACTGTGCTTGAATGGGTCGGCGTGGCGATTTGGGTATCGCGCTCGCGGGCGAAAGTTTGGCCGATCATCAGTTAAAAAAATTCAAATCCGATTCAACCAATCGCGGAAAAATTTGCCAGACCGGCCTGTGGAATTATTCGCGTCACCCGAATTATTTTTTCGAGTGGCTCGTGTGGGTCGGATTTTTTATGTTTGCCTACGGCTCACCCGGCGGTTGTTTCACCGTTTTGTGTCCGGGACTGATGCTGTTCTTTTTGCTGCGCGTCACCGGGATTCCGTTGACCGAAGAACTTTCGCTAAAAAGCAAAGGCGACGCCTATCGCGAATATCAACGCACCACGAGCGCGTTCGTGCCGTGGTTCAAAAAATCAAGGATTCAAAATGCAAAATAACCAAGCACTGCCGATTGAAAATGATTTCACCGCGCCGCAGATAAAAATTCCGCGAACGAATTTTTCGCTCGACGCGCTGCTGGAAAAAAATCTGCTGCCGGACTGGCTGATCCGCATCGGTATCCGGCGGTTGCTGCGCGAACGGCAGCGCGAAGAAAACCAAGGCGGCGCGCGTGAGCAACAGATTCATCTGCTGAAACTCATCGCGGAACTCAAACAAAGTCCTATCGCGGTCGAAACCAAAGCGGCGAACGAACAGCATTACGAAGTGCCGACGCGGTTTTATCAGCTCTGCCTCGGCAAGCGTTTGAAATACAGCAGCGGACTTTGGGCACCAGGCGTTACGACGCTCGACGACGCGGAAAAAGCGATGCTGAAACTGACTTGCCAGCGCGCGCAACTGGCCGATGGCCAAAATATTTTGGAACTCGGCTGCGGCTGGGGTTCGCTTTCGCTGTGGATGGCGGAAAATTATCCGAACGCGCGTGTCACCGGCGTTTCCAATTCCGCGACGCAGAAAACCCATATTGATGCCGAGGCGGAAAAACGCGGGTTGAAAAATCTGCGCATCATCACTTGCGACATGAACCGTTTTGACATCGCGGAAAAATTCGACCGCGTGGTTTCAGTCGAAATGTTCGAGCACATGAAAAATTACGAAAAGCTGATGGCCAACATTTCGCGCTGGCTCAAGCCGGACGGAAAACTGTTCGTCCATATTTTCACGCACAAAGAATACGCCTACCATTTTGTCGCGCGTGATTCGTCAGACTGGATGGCGCGATATTTTTTCACCGGCGGCATCATGCCAAGCGATGATTTGCTGCTCTATTTTCAAAATGATTTGAGCATCGAAAATCACTGGCGCGTGAACGGAACGCATTATCAAAAAACCGCCGAAGCGTGGCTGCAAAACATGGACGCGAACGAAAAAGAAATCCGTCCGCTGTTCGCGCAGACTTACGGCGCGGAAAACGAAACGCGCTGGTGGGTTTATTGGCGCGTGTTTTATCTGGCGTGCGCGGAGTTGTGGGGCTTTCGCGGCGGCGAGGAATGGCTCGTGTCGCATTATCTTTTCCGCAACGGGGCGATTTGATTTTTGGAACATGCAAACCACGTTCTTATTGGGCGATTTAAATTAAATGAAAAAATTTCTTAAAAAACTCGGCTTAATTCTGACCACGCTGATTTTCTTCGCATTAATTTGCATGGGCGGCTGCATTTTCAGAACACCCACAGGTGTGGAAGCGGAAAAGAATATCGAATATGCCCGGGTCAACGGCCAGTCTTTAAGGTTGGATATTTATCGTCCGCAGAAGATGCAAAAAAAATTGCCGGTCATCGTATGGCTTTACGGTGGCGGGTGGGAATTTGGCAGCAAATTTTATTGCCCGATCGCATTCATGGCCACGCAACAAGTCGCGGTCGTCAGCATCAATTATCGGCTGGATGGCGTCGCGAAATTTCCGGCGCAGATTTACGATTGCAAGGGCGCGGTCCGCTGGCTGCGCGCGAATGCGGAAAAATACAATCTAGACGCAGATCACATCGGCATTTTTGGCGCATCGGCCGGCGGCCATCTGGCGTTGCTGCTCGCGACCACGCCGGGCAATCCAAAAATGGAAGGCGACGTCGGCGGCAACCTGAATTTTTCCAGCCGCGTGCAATGCGTCTGCGCGTTTTATCCGCCGACGGATTTGAACCG
>JAMFSG010000234.1 GCA_026225155.1 Verrucomicrobiota bacterium | reverse complement strand
CCTTTGCCGGAAATTTTTGAACTGGTGCGGGATTTTTTGAAATGGCTGTGCGATCAAAAACCGCAGCCGCAAAATATTTTTGCGTTGGAATTAAAACTGTTGAACGAATTGGGCTTGTCGCCGGATTTGGATGAAACGCATCTGACACCGGGCGCAAAAAAAATTGTCCAAGCACTTTTGGAAAATGATTGGAATAATTTATCGCGGCTGAAATTGACCGAACCGCAAATCAACGAACTGCGTCAATGGTTGCACGGCTTTTTGATTTTCCATCTTGGCAAATTGCCGCGCGGTCGAAATGTTGCTTTAGGAACCTAAACTGCGCGTTTTGGTGTTCGTTGCCAAATTACGCGATCTGCTTTTTCAGCTTCAGCCAAAGTCAAATTATTCAGCTTCTCGATATTATTTTCATAACTCCAGCCCGGTTTTGCAATTACGCTGATCAATAAATTTCGTTCAAGCGCTTTTTGAGCAACTTTCGCTAGCACATGCCAAAACAACTCCTTTGGGGTTTCACATTCATCAAATGATTTACACGAATCAACTGCCTTTGCCTCCCAAATCCCCAAGGCACTAGCCCGTTGCCTTGTTTCACGCACTAAAAAAACCGGCTGCCAATTTTGTTCCAGCATCGCAGATATAGGCGACCATTCTAAAGCAACCATAACTGGAGTTTGCGGATAATAGCCCGCAGGAAAATTTGAACCTTTCTGCCGCGATAATAATTCTGAAGCACTTTCAATTTGTTCTTCAATATCGAAAAGATAAACCAAAGCAAATTTTGCCTTTTTAAAGTCAACAACCTTTGAATCTACGAGCGCGATTAAATACGCCAATGATTTAGTATTTTGAACATCATTATTCAGAAGTCCAAAAAACGTATAGTCATCAATATCTGGCTGCACGGAATTGATCATTTCATATTTTTTGATTTATCAACTCCAAAACCGCTTCAATCGCATTTTCCGTTTTCACAAATTGCACGGCGGCGTTGCGCGGTTTGATTTCCACTTCGCCTTTCGCGAGGGATTTTTCGCCGAGGCCGATGCGGATCGGAAAACCGACGAGATCGGCGTCTTTGAATTTCACGCCGGGGCGGTCGTCACGGTCATCGAGAATCACTTCAATGCCTTTGGCAGTGAGTTCCGCATAAAAATTTTCCGCGAGCTTCATCGCTTCACTTTCGGGCGCGACGGCGAGCGGCGTGATGCAGACTTGATACGGCGCGACGCTCAACGGCCAGATGACGCCATCCTTATCGTTGCACTGTTCGATGACGGCCTGCAACGTGCGCGTGACGCCGATGCCGTAGCAGCCCATCACGCTCAATTTGCGCTGGCCGTCCACGTCGAGAAAGGTCGCGTTGAATTTCTCGGTATATTTTGTGCCGAGTTTGAAAACGTGGCCGACTTCGATCGCGCGGCGAATTTTCAAAACCTTGCCGCATTTGCCGCAAGGTTCGCCAGCGCTGACGGTGCGCAGATCAAACCACGCGGAAACTTTGATGTCGCGTTCGATGGAAACATTTTTGAAATGAAAACCGTCTTCGTTCGCGCCGGTGGTCATTTCGTTCGCGCCTTGCAAACGTTCGTCGGCGAAAATTTTTACGTTTTCCCATCCACGAGTCTTGCGCGTTTCCAATAAAATTTTACGAGAATCTTCTGAATGATTGAAAAAATCAAGGTTCACAGCGCCGAGACTTCCAGGGCTTGCACCTAGCAAAATAATAATTTCTTCCGGCGTCGCGGGACGAATTTGAACCGCGCCGGTTTTTGCGGCGAATTTGGTTTCGTTCAACTGATCGTCGCCGCGGATCAAAATGATGACCGGTTTGGAATCGGCGATATAAACGAGCGTTTTGATCTGGCGATTGGCGGGAACTTTGTAAGGTTCTTTGCTCAACGCTTCGATGGTCACGACGCCGGGCGTGGCGAATTTTTCGATCGCCGCACCGATTTCGCGCGCGGCGGTTTTGGGAATCCCGCTCGTCGCTTTTTCGATGTTCGCCGCGTAACCGCACGCTTCGCAAAAGACGACTTCGTTTTCGCCGGTCTCGGCGGGCACCATGAATTCGTGCGAATAATTTCCGCCGATCACGCCGGTATCGGCCTCGACGGGAAACGCCTGCAAGCCGCAGCGCGCAAAGATGCGCGTGTAGGCGTCATACATTTTTTTGTAGCTGGCCATCGCGCCTTCGTCCGTCGTGTCGAACGAATACGCGTCTTTCATGATGAATTCCTTCGCGCGCATGAGGCCGAAGCGCGGACGGATTTCGTCGCGGAATTTGGTGCTGACCTGGTAAAAATTCTTCGGCAACTGGCGGTAGGAATTGATTTCGTTTGCCGCGAGCGTCGTGATGACTTCCTCGGCGGTCGGACTCAAAAACCATTCACGATTGGAACCGTCCCGGACTTTGAACAAAACGTCCTTCGCGGTTTCCGCGCGTCCGCTTTGTTCCCAAATTTCTTTCGGTTGCAACGCGGGCATCAAAACTTCGATCGCGCCGGCGCGGTTCATTTCTTCGCGGATGATGTTTTCGACTTTGCGGAGAGCGCGCAATCCGAGCGGCAAAAAAGTATAAACGCCGCCCGCGAGTTTGCGGATGAGGCCGGCGCGAAGCAGCAGTTTGTGCGACAAAATTTCCGCGTCAGCCGGAGCTTCGCGCAGGGTCGGAATCAGAGTTTGGGTCCACTTCATGGGACGGGAAGTTTAACAACAAAGGAACGATGGAACGAAGAATTTTATTTTGGATTGCGAATCCGACTCGCGCTGATATTGCCTTGACACAATTCGATTCGAGAGTTCATATGAATGGAACCACCGTTCAAACCATTGTTTTGTTTTATGAAAACCAATGTCTGTCGTTCCATCATGAAAAAATCTCACCTGATCATCCTACTTTTGTGCGCCCTGGCATTGTTCCAAGGTTGCGATGACAAAAGCAGTGGAACCAGTGCGACACCACAAAAAAAATTGCGGCTGGGTGTGGTCATCAATGCTCCGAGCGATTACATGTCGTTGGTCAGATTGGGTTGCGATTTCATCGTGCGCGGAGACAGTGACGTGGATTTAGATTTCCGCATTCCAGCCGATAGCACGGTGGCGGCGCAGCAGGAAATATTGAGCAACTTCGTCGCGAGCGGCGTGGACGGCATAGCGATCAGTCCGATTGACGGCGACAAGCAGACGGATTTCCTCAACCAAATCGCCACCAACGTGCCGTTGGTCTGCATTGACAGTGACGCAGCCAACAGCAAGCGCACCTGCTACATCGGCACCGACAATGAAGCGGCCGGTGAACAGGCGGGGCAGTTGATCAAGGAAGTCCTTCCCAACGGCGGAAAAATCATGTTGTTCGTCGGATTCCTTGATGCCCATCTCATCATGGACCACGCGGTCGGCATCGGCCAGCGACTTGGCGTCGAGGTAGTGATAGTCGTCGACCCATTGTGCAACCGATTGACGCTGG